>JAWAPV010000007.1:0-5176 GCA_038894255.1 Bathyarchaeia archaeon | reverse complement strand
CTGACGATTCTTTAGAGGTTCCCTTTGTTTTGACGATTAACTATAATCCTTCTGTTGCGCAGTTGAGCCTTAAAGGGAAAGCCTACGTGGCTGGCGACAAAGGCGAGTTGGATAAGGTTTACAAGGATTATGAAGAGAAAAAACCTCCACCACCGATTATAGTTCAGTCAGTTTCTAACGTGGTTTTTGTAGAGTCAGTTGTTATTTCTAGAACTTTGAATGTTCCACCGCCAATTCCGCTTCCACAAATACCTGAAGCTAAACCCTCAAGTGAAAAGTCTTCCAAAGTTGACTATACCGCTTGATTGTGTAAAGAACTATTTGAGTGGAACGTACATAGAGGAGCGAGAGGCACCTATGCCTGGGGTTCCGTGTTTTACCGGTTTGTTTGTAATTGCGAACTCGCCGAGGTAGTGGCCAATCATTTCGGGTTGGATGTCAACTTTGACGAATTCCTTTCCGTTATGAACCATTATTGTTACTCCGACCATTTCTGGCAGTATGATTGTGTCTCGGAGATGTGTTTTAATCTGCACGTTTCCTCCTTGCCGGAGCTTTTCTTTTGCCTTTCTTATTTTTTCAAGAAGTATCCTATGCTCTGCGGGTAAACCTCGCTGTAAACTTCTACGTTGTCTTGACGGCAACATGTTGATGAATTCGTCCATAGAAAGAGCTTGCAGCTGTTCAAGCGTGTATCCGCGATATGTAAATTCTTTCGGCATTTGCTTTCATCCTCACAATGGCTTTACATGCTATAAACTTTCTGCTGTGCCCGCCATACGTGCACTTTTCTTTCTTCGACCTGTCCCTCTTGCCGCAATCAAACCTACTTTTTGTCCAGGTGGTGCGCCGTGGGAGGTGCTTGTTCCTACGCGTGCGCTTCTTTTGCTACTGCCAAATGGATGTACCACGGGAACCATGGCTCTTCCGCGTGTTCTTGGGTATTTGTGGCCTTTGGCTTTCATCATGTGGAATTTTGGTCCCGCCTTTAGGAAGGGTTTTTCTAGTCTTCCTGTTCCGGCGACTACGCCTATGGTGGCTCTGCAGTGGTCATCTATGTATTTTGATTTTCCTGAGGGAAGTTTTATTATTGTTCCTTGAGGCGTGTGCGTGACGACCGTGGCGTATGTTCCTGAGGATTTGGTTATTTTTCCTCCGTCGCCTGGGCGGAGTTCTATGTTGCATATCATGGTTCCTTCTGGTATTTTTCCTATTGGAAGTATGTTTCCTACCTCGATTGGGGCTTTTCCGCCTATCTGGATTTGTTGTCCTTCGTGAACTCCTTCGGGAACTACAAGGTAGCATTTTTCGCCGTTTTCGAATCTTATTGCTGCAAGCGGGGTGCCTCTGCCCGCGTCGTGAACTAGGTTTTCGATGATTCCGCTGACTGCGGTGTCGTAGTGTGTTTTTCCTGTGAGCGTGAGTGGGTACTGTGACTGGGCCACTCTCTTGTGGGTGGCCGCCCTAAAAGTTGGGCCGCCTCGACCGCGTCTTTGTACTCTGATTCGTTTTCCCATTTTGTTTTTCTCCTTGCCTATTTTATAGTATGCCGAGTTTTATTGCGATGTCTGCTGCTTTGAAGTCGGGGTGCAGTTTTACGAATGCCTTTTTTTGTCCTTGGTGTGTTAGTTGGGTGTTGACTGACGCGACTTTTACTTCGTAGAGTTCTTCTACTGCTTTTTTTACGTCGTTTTTGTTTGCTTTTGGATTTATTATAAAGACTAGTTTGTTTTCTTTTTCCACCATTAGGCTTGCTGATTCCGTCATTAGAGGGTAGAGTATGACTTCGTACGGGTCCATTAGTCTTCTTCTCCTTTTCCGTAAAGTTCGTTTACCTTTGCTATTGCGCTGTTCGTCCAGATTGTTAGTCTGCCTGGGTGGGTGCCTGGCGCGAGCATTTCTGGGTTGAGGTTGTTTACGGTTGTGATGTCTATGCCTGGTATGTTTTGCGCGGCTTCGACAACGCCGTTATTTTCGGCTATGATGATGAGTGGTCCGACACGTTGTTTGGTTTTTCTTCCTCTTCGTTTGCCTTTTCCCGAGCGAACCTTTTTTGTTTCTTTCACGCGGTAAATATCAGACAAAACGCCTAGTCGGGTTAGGGTTTCTTCAACTTCTTTTGTTTTTTTCAGCTTCTCAAAGTCTTCTGTTATTATTAATGGAATTTCCGGGACATCATCTATCGCGTGTCCTCTTGACGCGACAAGCTCTTTCGATGCTGTCGCCGCGATTGCTGAGAATAAGGCTAGTCGTTTTTCTTTTTTCGGTATTCTCTTGATGATGTTTTTTTCTGATGTTGGTGGGTGTCCCAGTCTGCCTTTCACAGTTCCTGGGGCGAAAGCTGCTCTCCCACCCGCTCCTTTTATTCTCGGGATTCTTGCTATTCCGCTTCCTGTGCCTCTTGATTCTGCCGTGGTTCGTTTTCCCGCCATGGGGTTTCGGCCTTGGGGTTGGTGTTTTCTGGATTGAATTGCTAGGACTGCGCGTTTTATTACGTCTGGGCGTATTGGTGTCGCGAAGATTTGTGGTAGTTCGGTTTTGCCTATGGCTTTTCCCTCGAGGTTGAAGATTTTGGCTGTTTTCTTTGGCATGTTGGTTCACCATTTATTTTCCTTGGGGTGATTCGAGGGAAATCTGCGTTAGTTGGGGTGGTTCTGGCTCTACTTGTTTTGGAGAGCGTGCAGGGTATCTGAGTTTTATCGGGCGTTTTTCTGGGCCTGGGATACTTCCTTCCAGAATCATGTAGGGCCCGCGGACTTCACCGTAGCGTATAAATCCGCCCTTCGGGGTCACTTCTTTTCCGTCTGTTCCGATTTTTAGGATGCGTTTGTTGTATTCGGTTCTCTGGTTGAAGCCCATTTGTCCTGCTCTTGCCACGCTGTACATGACGTGGTGTGGGTTCCACGGTCCGAGCGTGGCTATGCCTCTTTTTGTTTTTCTTCCTTTGTGTTGGAGGAGTGTCACTCCGTAGCGTTTTACTGGTCCTTGGAAGCCTTTCCCAGTTGAGACGGTGACGACGTCGACGAATTGTCCTTCTTTGAACAGCTCTGTAGCGGTTACGGTTTTGCCTAGCAGGTTTTTCGCATAGTCAAATTGTTGCTGAGGTGTTCCTCCGCCGATTTCTATTTCGGCGATGTCTGGTTTCTTCTTTGGGAGGCTGGTTTGTTTCGGTTGGGTTATTACGATGACGCGGAATTTGGCTATTTTTTGTAGGTTTTCTTCGATTTTTTTGAGTTTTTCTTCGGGTTCAAAGTTTTCTGGGAGAGTGAATACTTTTTCCAGTTCTTGTGGGGGGTCTTTCATCCAGACCTCTGAAAAAGCGTGAAGGCCGTAAGAATCCTTGCGGTAGGCTCTTATGGCGGATACAAGTATAGGCGGAGTTTCTAGGATTGTGACTGCGCTCATCACTTCTTTTCCAAAGTTTGGTGAGCGTTTTCTGTCTTCTATTTTAAAAACGTGAGTCATTCCGGCTTTGTAGCCGATAAAGCCGAGAAGCCTAGGGTTTTCGTCTTTTGGTTCTGGCCAGAAGCGGATTCGGCCGAGAAGTTTTTTATGGCGTTTCCTAGGCAAGTAAGCTAGTGAACCGTGTCTTGGGGCGTGAGTTTTTCGGTGTCCCATTGTTTTTCCGCTTCGTGTCTTTTAGCAATGAGGGTAATGGGTTATAAACATTACCGTTACGTTTGGCGGACTGCTTGTTTTTTGTTTGCCCTTTTCTGTTGAGTGTTGGTTGTCGGTGTTGTTGTCTTGTTGGGTTTTTAGGCCCCCTTTGCGTTGTCTATACATTTTGTTGATACGAGTTGTAGATACACAGCTTGTTTAAGCGTGGAGTGGCTTCTCCTTTGGCTATTTAGATAATGGTTTAAATCCTTAAGGCTTCAAATTGTTAGGCTGAAGTGGGACAATGAGCGGTGTGCGTGTTGTGGCTCAAGCGCTTTACAGTTCAGGGTGCTTAAAGTTTGGCAATTTTAAAATCAAATCTGGGGCGTCAAGCCCCTACTACATAGACCTTGCGGGGCTGTTGGCGTCGCCTAAAGATTTTGGAGCTGTTGCTGACGTGGCGGTTGAGGAGATAAGAAAACTTTTGCTTTCTGCACGGGTTGATAAGCTGGCTTCGATAGAGCTTAAGGGAGCTTTAATGCTGCCAACTTTGGGTTTTAAACTGAGTTTGCCATGCGTAGTAGTTAGGAAAGAAAGCAAGTCTTACGGCGTAACTGGCAGAACAGCAGGCGCTAGCGTTACCAAGGGCGAGCATGTTCTGTTTTTTGACGATGTGGTTTCTGAGGGTTTGTCGAAGCTTGAAGGAATAAAGCCGCTGGAAAATTTGGGAGCCAAAGTTGAGCACATAATGGTCGTGGTGGACCGAGAGCAGGGAGGCAGACAAAATTTGGAGCAGGCGGGTTACAAGGTGCACTCGTTGGCAAGCATTTCCGAAATTGTTAAACACTTGTATGAAGCTAGGCAGATTTCAGAGGAACAAGCTCAAACTGTTTTGCGTTACATCGGCAAAGCCTAGTGTGATTGAATTTCCAGAATCTTCTGAAATATTTTTCGGGCGCACTCGGCGGGCGGCTGTTTCCAAGCGTCTATGGTAAGTTCGGGTTTTGGGGAAGGCTCGTAGGGTTGGCCGATGCCTGGCACGGTGGTAGCCTTATTTTCTTTGGCTTTGGAATATATGCCTCTTGGAGCATGGAAGGTTTTTTTTCGGCTGGCTTCCCGCTTGATGCAGACTTCTAAGGGGCATTTTAAATAGGCTTCTATGAAACGTGGGATTTGTTTTCTCGCGTTTTCTCGGTAGCGCCTCAGGTTGCCCGTCGCGTCAATTACGACGTTCACGCCGTTGCTTGTCAATAAACTGGCGATATAAACAAGCGTATCGTAAACCGCGTCGCGTTCTTCAAGCGAACACGTAGCGTGTGGAGTCATAACCTTACGCAAAGCGTCCGAAGACAACAGCTGGGCAAGGATTCCTTCCTTCTCAAGCTGCTTGAGGAGTGCCTTGGAAACTATGGATTTGCCGCTGCCGGGCAAACCAGTAATCCACACGCACCAGCCTTCCTTAGCCATAGGTTCTACTTTGTTTAGGAAATAGTTTAAACTTGTGCAGTATCCTTCAAAATGCGATGTTTGCCAAAATTGCTGCGTTAGTGGTCGTAGCGGCTCATTAGCCGCGTCGCGT
>JAWAPV010000006.1:0-18209 GCA_038894255.1 Bathyarchaeia archaeon | reverse complement strand
CTTCTTTTGGGTGTGGGCTTTAATGTTATGGAATATTCTTCCCAGTTTATGTCTTCAACGTCTAGCCTTAGTAGCTCGCCTCTTCTTATTCCAGTTTTAGCTAGGAGCACGGCAATGGCTTTGTCTCGTGGATCCATAATTGAGTTCACGAGTTTGCTCATTTCTTCTATAGTGAGGAGTTTGCGTTCAGGATCGTCAAATCCGTTCTTGTATCGTCGCAGATACCTTTTTCTAAAGGGGAGTATAATGTTTGTGTTTGCTATTCCTTCAAAGGTTAAGTAGTCGTAGAAGGCTGATAAAGCCGAAAAATAGTTTTCAACGGTTTTATTCTTGTTCTTTCTCTCATAGATAATATGCTGTAAGAAGTCCCTTAGCGTGTAGGCGTTAACATCATCCATGTTTAAGCCATTCCGGTTTAGGAATCGTGTGAATATTTTGAGGCTGGATTTGTATCTTCTTATGCTTTCTTCTGTCATCCCTCTTAGTTCACAGTCTCTGCAAAAATTCTCGATGAAGCGTTGCGGGCTCTGAAGTGTTCTCAAAGTTAGCCTTTCCATCTCCATCCTCTTCCCTTATATTCGACTAATCCGTAGGCTTCCAGAGCCTCAAGCTGTTTACTTACGGCATTCACCAAATCAGCATCAGAAGGATCTATATTTAGATGTGACAGAATGTTCTCTTGGGTGTAAGATCCGCCTTTTCTCAACAGCTCTATAAGGTCTTTATCGAATCTTCTAATGCCTTCAAAAGTTTCTTCAAGGAAAGGCTGAGCCCTATACCGCTTAAGCTCATTGTCGAGATTCTCGGCAAGCCTTTTCAAAAGCCTATTCTCGTCCCGTAGTTTTTTCAATTCCTCCTCAGCATTCCTCAGCCTCTTAACAAGCTCAGCACGGCTAACATAACTCTCTTCCCCTTCCTCCCGCCTAATAGACTCTTCAACACGCTCTATAACAAACTTTGAAATTGAAACTCCAGATTTTTCAGCCTGCCGCTTCCAATCCTCAACCATCTCCAAAGAAGGCAAATAAACATAAACAGCCCGATCCTTAATTGTCTTCGTCTTGCCTCTATCCGGCTTCACTAAACCCACCAATAATAAAATAACGTTTCATGTATTTAAAATTTACCAGTAAATTAGTGCGGGGGGTGGGATTTGAACCCACGAACCCCTGCGGGATAGGCTCCTGAAGCCTACGCCTTTGGCCAGGCTCGGCGACCCCCGCGGAATCTATTGAAAGATGCGGAAATGTTTAAGAGTTACTGTTCACTTCTCAATAGAAACAGTGAAAGACCATGCCCACACACGGTTCGCTTTCAAAAGCAGGTAAAGTCCGAGGGCAAACTCCGAAAGTTCAGCCCATGGAGAAGAGTAGCTTAAGCCCTAGAGCAAGAAACAAGCGCAACTACGAAAAGCGTGTTATGCTCCAGCGTAAAGTCGGCCAAAACTGGGTCTAACCCTACAGCTTTAACGCTTTTATTCTAACTCTTCTAAGTATGGCTTATGCTGGAAGCTTCACTCGTCATTTTAAACGCGGATGTTGTCACGCTGAACTCCAAGCAGCCTAAAGCCGCGGCCATAGCTGTTAGAGACGAAAAAATAGTTGATGTAGGCTCGAACCAGCAGATTCGAAAACACGTTGGCAAAAAGGCGCGTGTGATTAACGCTAAAGGCAGAACGGTTGTTCCTGGCTTTGTGGACTGCCACATCCACATGACAGGCTTTGGCTTTTCTCTGCAATATTTGAATTTGAGAAATGTTAAATCGGTAAAGCAGCTTCAGCAGAAGCTGAAGAAATATGCAAAAGATTACCCGGAAAAAGAGTGGATTTTAGGTGGGCAGTGGGACCACGAAAAGTTTAGAGAAAAGCGGTATCCGACAAGGTGGGACTTGGACGAGGCTGTCTCGGACAAGCCTGTTTTTCTTAGGCGAGTGTGCGGACACGTTGCTGTAGCTAACACAAAAGCGCTTCAGATGGCTGGAATAACTGCTGAAACGGTCGTTGAAGGCGGAAAGATAGATCTTGACGCCAAAACGAATCAGCCAAACGGGCTTCTTCGAGAAAAAGCGGTTGAACTTGTAGAAAAAAGAATCCCGCAGCCTAAAACCCAAGATCTCGAAGCTGCTTGTTTGCTGGCATGCGAAAAAGCAGTTGAAAACGGGCTAACGTGCGTGCACTGGCTAGTCGAGTCAAGAGAAGAGCTGCATGTGCTGCAAAAGCTGTGCTTTGAAGGAAAACTGCCTCTAAGAGTTTACGTTGGAATCGCGGCAAAACAGCTGGAAAACCTGGCGAAGCTTGGAGTCCAAACAGGGTTTGGCAACGACCTACTCAAAATCGGATTCGTCAAAATTTTCGCTGACGGCTCCCTCGGCGCACACACCGCCGCCCTAAAGGAACCATACTTTGATAAGCCTGAAACATGCGGCATTCTTCTGCAGACACATGAGAAACTGGAAGAACTTGTTTCAAAGGCTAACTCCGCAGGTTTACAGCTCGGCATCCACGCCATCGGTGACCGAGCAGTCGAAGCCGCTTTGAAAGCCTACGAAAAAGCGCAGAAAGACAATCCAGAAAATACGCTTAGGCACAGAATAGAACATTGTTCGGTTCTTAATCCTAAATTGATAATGCAAATGAAACGTCTCGGAATCATCGCCTCAGTGCAGCCGCATTTCGTGATTTCAGATTTCTGGGTTACAAGCCGTGTTGGCAAATCAAGAGCTCGCTGGGTATACCCCTTCAAAACGCTAATACGCGAAGGAATTACGGTGGTTTCAGGTTCAGACTGCCCGGTAGAACCACCAAGCCCTCTTTTAGGCATTTGGGCCGCGGCTGCCCGAAAAAGTTTTCCCGAAGAAAGCCTTACTGCTGAGGAAGCGCTGAAAACTTACACGGTTAACGCGGCTTTTGCTTCTTTTGACGAAAACAACCGCGGAACAATTGAGGCGGGTAAGCTTGCTGACCTTGTGATGTTGTCGGATAACCCGTTAAAAACCAAAAGAGACAACATAAGAAAGATAAAGGTCGAAATGACCATTGTCGATGGAAAAATCGTTTATGAAAAAAGGATATAGCAGTTTCTCTGATGTCTGCGGTTTGCCAAGCAAAAACGCTGAGACAACCAAAAGTTATATGTAAATCGGCAAACTGAAACCTTCCCATTCAAAGGTGTTAACAAAATTGCCTGACCAACGTTTACTGCTAGCTGAAGAACCTAAAAAAGCGCGTGTGCTTCTGCTGGGCAATGAGGCGATCGCGCGAGGCATCTTGGAAGCCGCCATCGGCGTTGTCACAACCTACCCCGGCACGCCAGCCTCAGAAATAGGCGACACCATCTCCGAAATAGCGGCGGACGCTGGCCTTTACATGGAGTATTCCGTGAACGAGATGGTAGCTGTTGAAGTGGCTGCTGGAGCCGCAAACGTAGGGGTTCGAGCGTTGACCGCCATGAAGCATGTGGGTTTGAACGTGGCTGCAGACGCTATTATGACCTTAGCTTACATCGGCGTGCGAGGCGGCTATGTCATAGTAACCGCGGACGACCCCGAATGTTACAGTTCACAAAACGAGCAGGATAACCGCTACTACGCACTGCTGTCAAACCTGCCATGCCTAGAGCCTTCCAGTCCTCAAGAGGCAAAGGACATGACGCTGTCAGCTGTTGAACTCTCGGAAAAGCTTGAGCTTCCCGTTCTCTTAAGGACCAGCACACGTGTGAACCACACTCGCGGGCCAGTCGAGTTCGGCAAACTAGCAAAACCGAGACTAGAAGGCTCGTTGGTTAGGGATATGAAGCGGATGGTTATGGTGCCTGCCCACGCTCGGCTTATGCACGTGAGGCTTCTGGAGAAATTGGAAAAAGCTAAAGAGCTAAGCGAAAGCTCGCCGTATAACGCTGTGACACGGCAAGGCAAGAGTGGGGTAGGGCTGATCTCTTCGGGTGCCGCCTACAATTACGCTGTTGAAGCCTTAGCCCTGTTAGGCTTAGACGCTAGTGTTCTAAAGCTTGGAATGACACACCCACTTCCCGAGAAATTGATTGCACAGTTTCTAAAAGAACATGAAAAAATCGTAATCGTTGAAGAACTTGAACCCTTTTTGGAAGTTCAAATCAAGGCAATAGCCAAAGACGATGCGGCACATGTTCAAATTTATGGGAAAACGGGCAAGCAGTATTTTTCAAGAAAAGGTGAACTCTCAACACGGCTGGTTGCCGAAGGCCTAGCCAAAATAACCGGCAAAGAGCTACCCATAAACTTTGGAGAAATCGATGCGGCCTACGATGAGGTTGCAAAGTACTTGCCCGCTAGGCCTCCAATCCTTTGTGCTGGATGCCCTCACCGAGCCTCATTCTATGTTATTAAGAAGGTAGGCGGCGAAAAAGCCAACTACCCAACCGACATCGGATGCTACGCGCTGGGTATTACTCCACCATTAAACGTTGGAGATTTGCTGATTTGCATGGGCTCAGGAGTAAGCGCGGCTCAGGGAATGAGCAGAGCCACTGGCCAGCCGACAATCGCCATCGTGGGGGACTCGACGTTTTTCCACGCGGCAATCCCTGGTTTGGTCAACGCGGTTTACAATAACGCGAAAATAACCTTGGCAGTTTTAGATAATTCAACTACCGCCATGACTGGCCACCAACCTCATCCTGGAACAGGATTAACGGGGATGGGAAATCCGGCGGAGAAAATAAGCATTGAGAAGCTTGCCGAAGGGTGCGGAGTGAAATTTGTGCGTGTGGTCAACCCGTTTAAAGTAAAGGAGGCTTCTGCTGTTTTGAAGGAGGCTTTGCAGCACACCGGGCCGTCGGTTGTCGTTTTTCGTGCTCCGTGTGTTCTCCTAACGGTTAGAGAAATGCGGCGCAGGGGACTGCAGATAGAAGCTTACAGGATAACCGACAAATGTACAAACTGCTTAGCGTGCATTAGCCTTTTAGGCTGTCCTGCGCTGGTTCTCCAAGAGGGCAAAGTGCACATTGAAGAAACGCTTTGCACCGCTTGCGGTTTATGCGCCTCAATATGCCCCTATGGTGCAATAAAAGGCGGAGTGACCTAGCTTGAAGGAAACTAGCGTGGTTTTGGCCGGAGTTGGCGGACAGGGCGCCCTCCTTTCAGCTGAAATCCTTGGTGTTGCAGCGGTAAAAGAAGGGTTGAATGTTCGAGTAAGCGAGATTCACGGTATGGCGCAACGTGGCGGGGCAGTTACTTCTCACGTTAGGATTGGAGACGCCGTTTTCTCTCCAAGCGTTTTGGACGGCCAAGCAGACGTGCTTGTGGGCTTCGAACCTTTAGAAACACTGCGGAACATCAGGTATGCCTCTGCAAAGACCCTTGTGCTGATGAGTAATGAGAAGATACCTCCGCCTGAGCTTGCGTTCAAAAAGGCATCTTACCCGAAGCTTGAAGAAATCATGAGCAAGATTCAGCGGTTTACAAAAAACGTTGTTGTTATTGATGCGGGAAAACTTGCAAAAGAAGCTGGAAACGTGCTGACCAAGAACATTGTTTTGCTGGGAGCCTTGGCGGCAACAGGAAAAGTGCCCATTAAAAAAGAAAGCATAATTGAAGCTTTAAAAGAGCTTGTTCCTCCGAAACATGTTGAATTTAACGTTAAAGCTTTCAACCTTGGCTATCAGCACATCAAAAAAGGCGTTTAGCCTCATTTCGACTTTGTTTCTTTTTTGCTTTCCAAAATCGCGCTAAGTATATTTTGGAAAATTTTCATTTCAGACACGTCTATGACTGGAATCTGAAAGCTTTTGTCCACTTCCAAGTTCTTCTCATATTTTGGCATTTCAGCATAGCATATTTGGCTTATTGGAAACTCTTTTGCTTTTAGTTCATGGTCGAACGATTTCTCGTAAACTTCTAAGCACATCAAATGGCCGTTTATCCAGTAGAGCCTGTTGGCTCCAAAGGTTGCGGCGCAGTATGCGATGTTGTTTGCAGAGCGGCGGTCTAGCCCTAATATGAGTATTTTTCTCGTTGGCGAAATCTCCACGTCCATGTTTCACTTCACCCGTTAAATGTGCTGTTTAAGACTTCTTTGGCTTTTTTTGTTATTATTGGACCCAAACCGTTTACGGTTTCAGACCAGTCATCCACGTTTATTAACGCGTTTATCGGCGTCTGATAAGATTTGAGGATGGCAATGGCTTTCTCTCTGCCGATGTTGGGCAGGCTAGCTATAAAGTAGATTTGTGCGTCTGCAATGCTGTCCACTTTTTTGAACGCATGAACAATTGGGGTTCGCTTTTCCACTATCTGTTCCTGTCTTGCAGCAACGTAGAGGAAGTCTACTGTTTCCTTGTAAGAAGTCGTGTTTACGATGGCTACTCCGTTCCTTGCCAAGTTAAACATTGCGCCCCAGACGGATGCTGGCTGAATTCGGCTGTATTTGTAGATTATTGGGAGATATCCTTCCAGCAAAATTAAGGATTTAGGATAAACCTCTTTAAGTTTGAAAAGTTGCTCGAACAGGTATCGTCTAGTCAACGTGTAAACAAAGTCTTGAACTGTTTTTCTTTCAACGGCGCAAACGTCAGATAAGATGTAATCGCCTTTTTCCAGCGTTTCTGTTTTAACCTCAACGCCCCTTTCCAAGAGTCCTTTAACGATTTTGGTTGCTGTGTTTGCTTCGCGGCCGTCAACTATTATTGTTGGGCGCTCTTCTTGCCCTTTTTTCTTATTGTCACTTAAGTATGGTAATAATGTTTCAGCTCCAGACATGCTTGTAACCAAAATAGTTTACTGAAAAAGACTATTTGTTCCTTTTTGTTTCTTGAGAAATGCAGGAAAAATAAAAAGGAAAGGATTGTTGTTTTTATGGGCCTTTCTTTGTGATTTCTTTAACTATGCCCGCAGCTACGGTCGTTCCCATGTCTCTAACCGCAAAGCGGCCGAGCTCTTCGAAATCGGCGAAGGTTTCTATTGCTATTGGCTGCAACGGCTCCATTCTAACCAGCGCTGCGTCTCCAGTTTTCAGGAACGTGGGCTTCTCTTCTACGACTTGTCCCGAGCGTGGGTCAATTTTCTTCAAAAGCTCTGTGAACTTGCACGCGATTTGTCCCGTGTGGTAGTGCAGAACTGGGGTGTAGCCTGCAGCTATTGCAGTTGGGTGGTATATGACAATTATTTGCCCGAGGAATTCTTTGGCCACTGTTGGCGGGCTGTTTACGTGTCCTGCGACATCTCCGCGGCGGATATCGGTTTTCGCTATGCCTCTGACGTTGAAGCCTATGTTGTCGCCTGGCTCTGCTTTCGGGATTCTTTCATGGTGCATTTCCAGAGACTTGACTTCTCCTTGCTTGTTTGAGGGCATGAAAATGACAACATCGTTCTCTTTTAGTATTCCCGTTTCAACTCTTCCCACGGGAACTGTGCCTACGCCTGTAATAGTATACACGTCTTGAATTGGTATACGCAGTGGCTTGTTAGTTGGTTTCGGTGGCACCTCAAACGTGTCTAATGCCTCAATCAATGTTGGCCCTGTGTACCATGGCATTTTGTCGCTTTTTTTCACGAGGTTGTCGCCTGTCCAGCCTGAGGTTGGAACAAAATGTATTTTCTCAACTTTGTAGCCGACCATTTTCAGCATTCTGCTGACTTCGTTTTTGATTTCCTCATAGCGCTCCTGGCTCCAGTTGGTTGAAACATCGTCCATCTTGTTAATGGCTACGACCAATTGCCTAATGCCAAGGGTGAACCCCAAAAAGGCGTGTTCCCTTGTCTGTCCACCCGGACCGATGCCTGCTTCGAACTCGCCTCGTCTAGAAGAAACGAATAGCACGGCACCGTCTGCTTGGCTTGCGCCCGTAATCATGTTTTTGACGAAGTCTCTGTGGCCTGGCGCGTCAATTACGGTGAAGTAGTATTTTTTGGTTTCAAACTTTAGAAATCGCAGGTCAATTGTTAAGCCTCTTTCTCTCTCTTCTTTCAAGTTGTCAAGTACCCATGCGAATTTGAATGATTCTTTGCCCATCTTCTTAGCTTCTTCTTCGAAGGCCTTTACTGTTCGTTCGTCAACTGCGCCGGCAAGGTACAGCAAGTGTCCAGTGGTTGTGGATTTTCCATGGTCAACATGTCCCATAATCACTAGGTTCATGTGCGGCTTTCCTACTTTGCTCATTCTCTTTTTTCTCCTCTTTTCGAATTTTTATGCTATTTTTATAGTGTTTCGTTCTACACAACTGTTCAATCAGTTATTAAAATCTTATGATAAGCGCAAACTTCCGAAAATCAACATCAATAAAAACAAATGTTAAAGCCAAGTTTTGAAAATTGATAAGTGAGCGTGCTGCTTTATGCCCACGAATTTGCCTCCTGAGGCAAGAAAAAAATGGGGAGAAGTTGAAGCTACACGTAATCCCAGCGAACGGCTTCGTTTAATGGAAGAATTTGTGAGTCTTGTTCCGAAGCATAAGGGCACCGCCAAGATGCTGGCTCAGGTTAAGAAGCAGATGGCGATTATTCGCAAAGAAATGGAAGAAAAAAAGAAGAAAAAAGCAGGTAAGAAAGGACCAAAACTGTTTTTGGAAAAGGAGGGTGCGGCGCAAATTGCGGTTTTAGGCGTGACAAACGTTGGGAAAAGCAGCTTGTTGCAGGTGCTGACAAACGCTAAAGCTGAAGTGTCGCCTGAACCTTACACGACGACGCAACCGGTTCCAGGCATACTCTGCTTTGAGGACACTCAGTTTCAGCTTATCGAGGCTCCCGCGGTGATGGAAGGTTCAGCCGACGGAAAGGCTTGGGGTTCTCAAACCTTGGCTATTGCACGTAACGCTGACGGTTTAATCATCATGGTTGATCTTTCACAGAACGCCTCTGAACAACTTTCTACAGTGTTGAAAGAGCTTGAGAAAGCCAGAATTTTGGTCAGCAAACCCCGAGGGCAAGTTGAGATTGAAAGAAAACCAGCTGGCGTGGGGTTAAGAATTATGCTTTTGGGAGAGCTTGTTGACTGCAGTTTGAAAGATGTTGAACATACTCTAAGAAACTATCGGATAACTGATGCTTTTGTCAAGATTTCCGGGGTTGTCACGCTAGACGATGTTGAAGACGCGGTTTTTGAGAACATCGTGTATAAGCCAACAATAATTGTAGCCAACAAAATTGACCTCAAGGATTCTGAGTTAAAACTTAAAGACTTAAAGGCTCGCGTTGGAAACGAATTGCCAATCATAGCAGTCTCGTGTGAAAGAAGACTAGGTTTGGAAAAGATTGGCGAAACGCTGTTCAAAACATTGGACATAATACGGGTTTACACTAAGGAGCCTAGCCAGCGAGAGCCCTCTCCAAAACCATTCATCTTGAAAAGAGGATCAACGGTTTTCGACCTGGCAAAGGATATTCATAGCGATTTTAAGAGAAGGTTTAATTTTGCCAAAATCTGGAGCAAAAGACTGGTTTTCAGCCCACAGAAAGTTGGATCCACTTTTTCCTTGGAAGATGGTGATGTTGTTGAGATTCACCTTAAATAGCGGTTTTTACCTGTTTGCCTGAGCCACTCTTTCCAGTTCAAAGCGTTTTGACACCGCATGACTCTTAATGTCGCGGTTTGCGGCAAGAACCAATTCATCAGCCAAACACTCATCAATCGACCGAGGACTGTTTATCGAGGCTTGTCTAGCTCCTTCACATATGTTTCTTAATGCGAGGTCAATTCTTCTCTGTGGGGCCACATCAACGGATAAGTGGTACACTACGCCGCCCATGCTGATTCGTGTTGTGTCTTCGCATGGCGCCGAGTTCTCCACTGCTCTAACAAGCACTTCTATAGGGTTTTTCCCCGTCCGCAAGTGCACAATTTCAAACGCGTGCTTAACCACGTTTACTGCTCGAGCCTTTTTACCTGCGTTTTTGCCTGGGCGCATAAGATTGTTGACTAGTCTTTCCACGATGTTTACGCTGGCTTTACGGAAGCGTTTATGCTCGTGTCTTCCCATAGTATGAGGAACCACAACAGGTTTCAGCGTTATGTACCGTTCTAATCCCATGTCCTGAATCTTGATGCCGTCAAAACTCCATTTTCCGAAAAGCTTAATCTCCTTCTCTTGTTTTGCTTCTTGTTTCTGGCTCAAAACAATCACCGAGCTGGCTTCTGCTTTCTGCCATAAACTAGCTCATTTAAAGACACGCCGTTAACTGTGACAACTTTCCAGCGGACACCCGGGATGTCGCCCATGCTTCTCCCACGTGAGCCGCCTATGCCTTCCACAACCACCTCATCGTGCTCGTCAACAACGTTTAGCGCTCCGTCTCCAGGCAAGAAGGCAGTTATAGCGCGTCCGTTTTTGATTAGCTGTGTTCTAACACATTTTCTGATGGCGCTGTTTGGCTGTTTGCTTTCCACGCCGACTTTTTCTAGCACGATTCCTCTTGCAAGGGGTGCTCCCTGTAACGGGTCAGCTTTTATATCCAGCCTAAGCATTCGGCGTTTATAGTATCGGCTACTCCAACGCCTCTTTTTCCTGTTTTTCACGAGGTTTCTAGCTGCAAATTCGCCTTTTGGAGATTTTCCCATGGAGGCTATCCTCTTGCACAGTTCCTAATCACAAATCCAATATTTAAACTTACAAGAGAAGAAGAAGGCATTTTCCGGCATTTAAAAAGGTAACCGCGTAGCACAAGCTTTTAAAAAAGCGATTTCGTTGCTTTAGTTACGGTTGAAAATGCCTCCCAAAAACAAGTATAAAGCCGTCCTGTTTGATTTGGGAGGGACACTTGTGAAAACATTATCTCCTGCTGAAACTTTCTATCGCATATTAGCTCTTTATGGCATCTCTGTTTCTGTCGACAAGGTTGCCGAGGCGCATCGAGAAAACATGAAAACATTCGACAATCGCGCGTTGGCTAGAGAAGGTAGAAAATACTGGATAAAATGGAACGCTCAAATTCTCAAAAAAATTGGTGTTAAAGAGAACGTTGATTTGCTGGCTGGGAAAATAGATGAACTTTGGTGGGATTATGCTGACTTGGAAGTCTACCCAGAAGCTGTTGACACGTTAAACCTGCTGAAAGCCAAAGGCATCAAACTGGGCATCGTAACAAACGGCTTCAAAACTGAAATAGACCAAATCCTCCACAAACTCGGACTAGAAAACTACTTTGACGTTGGCGTCGGCGCTGACTCTTGCAGAAAGGCAAAACCAGACAAGAAAATTTTCTGGTACGCACTTGAGAAGCTTGGGGTTCAAGCAGAAGAAGCGTTGTTTGTGGGAGACGACTTTGAAGCAGACTACGCAGGTGCTATCAAAGCTGGGCTTCACGCTTTGCTTTTGGATTGAGAAGGAAAATTCGCTGAGAAATGTGAAAAGATAAAAAGTTTGGCTGAGCTACTAAAACATGTTTGAGGACAGCCTTATTTTGTGAATCGGTCGTTTGTCCACACGTCAGCGGTGTCGCTGTATCCCCTCTGTTCCCAGTAACCCAGCTCCTTGGCTGTCGTGAACTTTATCCTCGTAAGCCACAGCGCACTCTTGTAGCCATACTTGTCCGGCACAACAAGCCTTAACGGGAATCCTAAGCCAACCTCAAGCTCCTTCCCGTCAAGTTTGTATGCCAAAAGCACGTTGTCTCCCGAAAGTTCTTCTAATGACAAGCTTGTAGTGTAGCCATCAGCACACTCAAACGTCACGAACCGTGCAGTCTGCTTCGGTTTGGCAAATGCCACAAAGTCCCTAAAAAGGATACCTTCCCACCTGCAGTCCAAAACGCTCCAGCCTTCAACACAGTGAAAACCGCTTATTGACTCTATTTTAGGCAGGTTTAGTATGTCGTTCCATCTAAGCCTTAAAGGTTTCTCAACCTCTCCGTCGACAACCAAAACCCAAGTTTCCAATTTAATACTAGGAATTTCGCTGCTTATGCCTACGTGGTCGGTTCCCCAACGCAAAAGCCTTTTTATTGGGGTTTGCCCTGGCGGCAGTTTCTTTTTCTCTGGCGACATTACTTTTCATGTTAAACTTTGCGCCGTTAAAAATAAGCCTTGCCTAAGGAGCCTATGTCACCGTTAAAATATAAAGTGTTATTGATGGATATAATGTTGAATAGCATCATGAAGCCAAAACTTTCACTGTTGCTATTCTGTTGCACGCTAGTCACGGCAACTATGTTAATTCCGTCAGTTAGCAAAGCATGTGCAAACGACGCCTCAAACTACGCTGAAGTTGACATAAGCTATTTATCCGAACACGTAGCCGAGTTTCAAGGCAAATTAATCAAAACCCGAGGAACGGTCGAGTTTCTTCTGAGCTTTTACATGTTTGAGGATTTCTGGCTTAGCCGAGTCCTTCCAGTTGTCTTGACGACGCCGCCTATGCCTCCTGAAAATTCTTGCATTGAAGTTGTGGGAATAATAATGTACAGCGACCTTGAGGGGGGCTTCTATTACCTTCTTGCGTATTCTTGGCAGTTTGCGGAAGAAACAGCACCCGAATTTCACCATCTGGCTTTGGCGTTTCTCTTTGTTGCCGCAACTTCGGTTGCAGCTTTAATGTGCAAAAAGAAACGGCAGTTCTGCTAAACCGATATTTAGTCTGCTTTTTTGAAGAAAAGGCGTGTTTCCCCCATGGTTTTTATGTCTAACGCTTTAACTTTGACCACCATCGGAAAGTCACGCACAACCTTCCCCAGCACTAAGCAATGATGTGGCGGCAAGTCTCTTGCAATTGATTTGACTGTTTCGGCGTCAACCCGCGCCGCTCTAGAAACTACTTCCAAATCATGCTCGTTTGTGAAGTTAAACAGGAAAATGTTGTCTGCTTGTCTGTAAATGTTCTCTTTTATTGTGTCAGGCTGGTTAGTGATGAAGGTTGTAAAGATTCCAAAGTGCCGCATTCGTGTGACAATGTCTTCCCAATAGGTTTCGCGCAGGTAAAGGTGTGCTTCTTCGGCGAAGAGGAAGATTGCTTGAAGTTTCAAGTTGACCAGCATCTCAACAAGCTTTCCGAGCACAAACTCTACCACAATCTGCCTGTCGATGGTTGACGTGTTCCGCAAATTAATGACGATGGCGCCTCCCTTCTCTTTAGCCTTAAACAAGCAGTCCTCGAGCAACGCGGCTTCAGCCATGTTATCCGTGAAAAAGCCCGAGTTGGCAAGCGCGTGGAAACGCGACGCTAACGCATCGCGCACATGCTGGTTGCAGTTCCAATTGCGAATAGCCTCTCCCAACTCGTGCAAGGTTAGGGCGTCACGTTCCTGCAAGCTCTTCCATATTCGCCTAAATTCTCGCACAGACGTCCCTGGCAGATGCAAGGCATGAATTAGTATGCCAAGCATGACGCCTAAATTTAGCTGTTTCAGGAAAACCTTGAAGTTTTGCCCAGGCGTTAAGACGTGAATTTTGTCGTAGTATGCGTTGCGTTTGCCGTCGCTTGACATGCCTAAACCGTGGTATTCTCCGTTTAAGTCAAAAACGACAACGGTGGCTCCAAAACCAACCAAATTAACCATCAAGAGCTTTGACAAATGCGATTTTCCAGTCTCTTTCTTTCCTGTAATGATGTTTAACCTGCCGTCCAGATGTGAGGCGTCAATCGTCAGCAGCGAATTATCTTTTGTGCCGCCCAAAATAATCGGCAGTTTGCCATCAACTTTCGCAAGCTTCAGCAACGTCGGAACCGAAAGCTTCCTTATGGTGGATTGAGAACGCGAGGGCAACCACGAGCTACTTGGACTTAAGCAGTCGCCAGCAACAGTTGCTCTTATCTTGCAAATGAGCAAACTAGCGTCTTGAATGTAGGTAACGTGTGGAGCAATTTCCAAAGGGTCAAAATCTCCCCCTTCTATCACTTCTCCACCATCGGGAAGTGTGCGCAGCAATTCTTCAAGAACCCCGGGAACGCTTGCAAATTGAGAGTCAATAACTTGTGCTATCAACGCTTTGTTGGCGTCGCAGTCTTCAACAAGAAGATAATCGCCTTTTTCAACCGACTCATTTGGAAAACAAAGAACCTGCAGAATGCTGCCTTCTTTTTTGTAAAGCTTCATGAGTAGTAATCGCCTCCGCCAAACATGCCAAACAAAACTCTGTGCATATCCGGCCTATTGATTATTTTTAGGCGAAACTTGTGCACGGCGAAATGCTGCATGGCGATAACTTCGTTTGCTGTAAAAGTGCAGAGAACATGCGCTAACCGCAACGTTTCGGGATAGCCTTGCACAAGCGCATCGTTGCCCAAAAGCTTTTCAAACGCCTCAAGGCGCACTCCAAGAGGAACATCCTTACTAACGTCTACTCTAAAAGCGTATTTTCCATAAGCCAGCTTCGCAACATAAACATCGCCGAGCAAAACGATGGGCGGTTTTGACCTTAAACCTGACGTTTCGAGCAGGCATGGTGGTTTGCAGTCTGCAGATAGGTCGGTGACAAGGTAGTTGTTTACTCTTAAGCTGGTCATCTTGGAAAAAGCTAGAATTATGTTACCTCTTTCCGTTGCGTTAGACAGGATTTCTTTGGCATGCGAAATGGGATTGTCGGGTGTGCCTGCTGTAAGTGAGCCATCAAAAAGGATGATGCCGTTGGTGATTGTTTTTGCAAGCGTGAGCTGTAACCATTTTTCGAGCAATGCGGCAATTCGCATTGGCATTTGAGGCAGCGTTAAAAAGCTATGATTGCTTTGTTCCCGTGCTGCGGGAAAATAAGTTTTTTCCAAGGTGCTGTAAACTTCACGCTTGTTTTCTTCAGTTATGTGGAAAATGAATGGCCCTAGTCGATGATAGTGGTATTTTTTGTCTTGTTTCCAAACGTTTGCGCCTCTGATTGCCACGAGTATTCCAGTGCTTGTTTCTCCAATTTTCATCGTGGACGTGTCACAGCCCGCGATGACAATGCTTGCCGGGTTGGGTTTGAGGTTGATTGGTTGTGGTTTAAGGCGGATATGCTGCGGGTTCATGTTGTCTGTTTGTTGAAAATCTTGTTGATTCAATTGAAAAGGGTGCTTTTGCACATGCTTCAAAGTGATGATGCATTGCTCCACAAGCTTTTGAGGAAGGGCGGTGTCCATGGTTAGGTGTGGAAAATTATATTTTGGTGTTATTGCAATACTGTGTTGTTCAATCAAGTGATTCACCAATAGCCAATAAGCTACGTGGGAAATATTTAAATGTTGCGCATGAGCAAGATGATCAACACAATATACAACAAGGTGCCGAATTGACAGAACCAGAACAAAAACCGCCAATAAAAGTCAAAATGAAAATTGGCGAAGTAGAATTCGAAATCGAATGCCAAGAAGACCAACTACAACCAACAGTAGACAAAATACTCGCAAGCGTCACAGAAAAACTCAAAGACACACGAATCGCAACAGAAAAAACCCCGCCAGCACGTGCCGAAACATGCAAAAGCGTCATTCTGAAACTTTGGGAAGAAGGATGGTTTTCAACGCCGAAAGGGCTGAATGAGGTGCACAGCGAAATGGCAAGGAAAGGATATCACTACGACCGAACCGCCGTGGCACACGCACTTATTGACTTGGTCAGAGAAAACGTGCTAAGCAGGGAAGGCCCTCCCAGACGCTACCGCTATGCTCAAAAGAAACCGCCCTCATAGCACAGACATGAGGAACAACGTTTGACCGGAAAAATTTCAAACATTCAAGCAGTAACATTTGACTTATGGGAGACCTTGCTTTATAATAAAAAGGGTGACGATAATAAACGGCGCGCCACACGTTGCTTAAGAACATCTGAAGCTTTTGGCAAGTTAGGCATGCCTGTATCTGTTGAAAAGGTTGAATTGGCTTTTGCGCAGGTTGCCTCGCGGTTGGTGACTATTTGGGAAACAGATGAGGATGTAAGCCACATTGAACAACTTGAACTTTTAGTCAAGTTTGTGTCCGACGGTTCTTTATCTTTGAAAAACGAGTGGGTTGAAGAATTAAGCTCTGCCTATATCAAACCTTTTTTCGAGTTTCCTCCACATCTTAACCCTTGCGCATTAAAGGTTTTAGAAGAACTTGAAGAGCTGGGTAAACGTATTGGGTTGATATGCAACACTGGTTTGACACCCGGCTTCGCTTTAAGAAAATTTCTTGATTCCGAGGGCGCATTGGACTTTTTTGATTTTCTGTTTTTCTCTGACGAGGTTGGCCTTAGAAAGCCAGACCCAAGAGTGTTCCAGCATACAGCCCGTAAACTGAAAGTTGCCCCTTACCAAGTAGTTCATGTTGGAGACAACTTGAGACTTGACGTTTGGGGAGCCCAGCGTGCGGGGTTTAAAGCAATACTTTTTGATAGTAGGGAAGGAAAAGACGAGGAAGCCGAGGCTGATCCAAACTCGCTTGTGGCCCTTTCAAGAAGGTTGGGTCCGCTGGAAAAGACAAAAATAGTTCCTGATAAGGTTATATCGAGTTTTGACATTTTAATGGATGCTGTTAAAGAAATTGATCTGAACATGCGGCATGATTAGACCAGTTCTTGCTTCATGTAGCTTATTTGGAGAATGGCGACTTAGTGACTTATTTTGTTTCTTATTTTTGGCAGAAATTCCTTTTGCATTTGCGTTATGCCGAAAGTTGTTATCTTATATTTTTCTTCAGCCGTTTTTGTTGCCAGTTCGCTTTTAACTAGTTCGCCTAACCGTGTGCTTACAATCTTGGCGTCTTTGCCCAGTCGTGCAACCAGTTCATCACGTGAAACACTGTTATTATTCAACAGCCCAAGTTCGAAGCCGACATGTGCCGCCAGCAACAGCAAACCTAAAACCTCGTTGTCTGTCAGTTTGGTTCTTGGAACAAGCAGATTTGTGCCTTCTTTTGAGAAGGCGATTATTCCCTCGCAGTCTTTAACAAGTTTCTGCAGATCAACGTTCAAAACAAGTGTCTTTGATATGTTGAACGAAGGTAAAAGCTCGCTGAAGAATTTGTTAATGCTCAGCCAGACACTTTCAGCGTCGCCTGAAAACGTCTGCTCCATCTCGCCAAACCTAACGCTAACCGTGACTTTTCTCGCCTCTTCCATCAGCTTACCGCCCAAGTTGTTTAAATGCAGATTAAGCATTTATTTTTTGGTAAGTTCGCAGTGCTCTAAGCGCTTTTGCGGCTTTTTCGGGCAAGTTAAAAAGAGGAATGCTTGTTTTTTTTAAGACTTTGTGGACTTGTTCGAAATCTTCGCCGCCTGCAGGCACGTCTACAACGGGTTTTTTGGGAAATTTCGCTGCCACTTCAGGAATTATTTTCGCGTCTTTTGGTTCAAAAAACGTGGATTTAAGCATGTTTATTATCATTACGCCGTTAACGTTTCTATCGCCAAGCGTTAATTCAAGAACTTTCTTATACCTTTCTGCTCGGGCATCGGCAATAAGGTCTATCGGGTTTGAAGCGTCCAATCCTTGATAGAGGCGCTCAATTTTTCTTTTAGTGCTTTCCGAAAGCGTTGCAAGTCTAAGTCCATTTCTAACCACTGCATCCGCGGCTAATATTGCGGGTCCGCCCACGTTGCTAACTATGGCTATGTTATCTCCTCTGAGTGGCGGCTGCTTAGATAACGCTATAGCGCCGTTCATCAGTTCTTCAATGTCTTCAACTCTTATTATGCCTGCTTTCTTAAAGGCAGCGTCGAAAACCTCGTCTGAACCCGCTATCGAGGCAGTATGCGATTTTGCTCTGCTTGCTGATTCCTGAGTTATGCCCCCTTTTAGAACCAAGATGGGTTTGTGCTTTGTGATTTTTCTTGCAGTTTCTATGAACTTTCTGCCATCTTTAACGCCTTCCATGTAGAGGCAAATTACCCGCGTGTTGTTGTCTTTCCCAAAATATTCAAGAAGGTCGACGTCGTTGACGTCCACTTTGTCGCCTACGAATGCGAATTTGCTTATGCCCACGTCGTAGTAGGTGGCCCAGTCGAGCATGCAGGCGCCTACTCCTCCGCTTTGCGAGATTATTGCGATGGTTCCTTTTTTTGGCATAACGTTTCTTTCGAAGGTTGTGTTTAAGCCGTTGGCCGTGTTTATTACTCCCATGATTGTGTTGGGCCCGAGAATTTTTGCGTGAAACTCCTCTTTGAGTTTCAGAAGTTTTTTACGGTGTTTATCCTTGTAGCCGCCGGTTATCATCACAAAGGCTTTCACGCCTAGTTTCATGCATTCTTCAGTTTGCATGATTGACTGTTCGGGGGGTAGCATGACTACTGCAAGCTCAGGAATTTCATGCAGGTTTTTGAAAGCTTTCTTGTCAATTTTTTCTTTTGTGTCTAAAATGTA
>JAWAPV010000005.1:0-18545 GCA_038894255.1 Bathyarchaeia archaeon | reverse complement strand
TCTTTCTGCCCAGTCAGGATAACAGCAAACCACTTCAACCCCATTCGGATGACTAGCGTCTCCAACCTTGATCACGACCCCATTACTCCTAGCAAACAAATTAATCACAAGCCTAGGCAACCGCTGCTCCGTATCAAACACGTAATGAGCCCCCTTAAACCTGACACCAGCCAAAACACCCTCCAAAACCTTAACATCCGTAATCAAACCCGTAAAACTAAACCCATTACAAACAAGTTGATACGCCCTACCCAAGTTAGCAGGCGCCCGCACATACAAATTCACCCTTCCAGTCTCAAACCATTGAAGCCTCCCCAGCTTATCCCGCCACAACAGCCACCGATTCCGAGCCTTGCTCACCAACCAACCTTGACTTACCGCCCTAGTTCTGTCCAGCCCGCCCGGCATATAGCACCATCCTCTCCATGCATGAATTGAACACTTTGAACCCTGCTCATTTCTATAGTTAGACTTCCATATGCTCTTGCAGTTATTAGCATATGCTCCATGATTTTCATAGGAAAGATCGAGCAGTTTGCATAAATTCTTAGCTGTCAACAATGGATTCCGCGACAACAGTTCAAAAATTCGCTGTCGAATACTAGCACTATCACTACTCTCACAGTTAGAGTTCGCCAATATGCTTGATCTCTCCTTTCATCTTCCCAAGATACGATTTGCCATGAGGCGGAATCTCTAACTGCTTTCTTAGCTTACAGCTATTGGCACAGCCAACTCTGAAGTCACGACACTGACCAAAACAAAAAAACCAAAACTCTTCATAGGTCTTAAACAATAGAAGAGCCTTACTGTCACTCACAAAAAATCACCCGAGAGAAAGCAGAAAAATAGAAAAAAGATGGGAGATAGGCTGTTCCCTGAGGCTAAGAAAGTATAAATTCGCGCCTAGGCCCCCGTTTATCCCGGGCTACCATAAGATTTTCTTAAGAATTTTCAAGTATCTACTATGTCTTTCGCTTCGACGAAAGCGACATCACAAGGTGTTCTCTTCTGATTCCCTTTCCTATAGTTGTATGTCCATTCCATTAAGGGCAGTATTGATTTTCTAAGGGTTCTTCCTTTCTTTGTAAGCGAGTATTCCACTCTGGGAGGGATTTCCATGTAGGCTTTTCTTTCAATCAACCCGTATTTTTCTAGCTCCTTCAGTCTATCAGAAAGGGTTTTGGAGTTTATAGTCTTCAATTGTTGCATTATTTTGTTATACCGAACTCTCTGGTCATTACCAATCGTGTTAATTATCAACAAAGTCCATTTCTTGCTAACTATGTTCATAATCTCGTCAAGCGGACAAACAAGCGTTTCTATACTTTCCTTTTTGAAACTCATTTTACTGTCCCCTATTATCTAGGCGAATAGTTACTTACAAGGATAAATACTGGATTTTCTATATTTAGTTTCCGATTTAAAGTATAAGAGGTGAGGTGCATGGGACATAAAATCGAAGTTTTCACAGCGGGATGCGACTTATGCAAAGAGACCATAGAAGTGATACGAAAAACGGCATGTAGCGAATGCACCATAACAGAATATAACATTAGAGAAAAGTGTGAGAGTGCGATATGCGTAAAAAAAGCGAAGGAATACGGCGTTAAAGCAGTTCCAACAATAGTAATAGATGGAAAAATAACCGTAGAGGGAAGACCAACAATCCGCCAAATCAAGGAAGCATTAGGATTGTAATGAAAAATGGCATCATTCTCTTCTCATGATTTCCCCATTTTCTGCAAAGTTTTATCGCTATGTCTCGTAAATAATAAGCAGATTCGGCTCCAAGCAATAGTGCTTAGCGACAAACAGATTCCCCAGAAAAATATTAAGTGAACTACAAAAACCGATATTTTAAAGCGATATTTGAACCTAAACCGGGCTACCATAAGATTTTCTTAAGACTTTTCTAGTAAATTTACGGATTGATGAAAGGAGATTTGAGCTTATCCGAAGCTTCTATTTTCGCATAAGATGGCAATTTCCCCGACATAAGAAATCTAAGTTCAGTTATCCTATTTCTGCTACTTACTCGATAGGCATGTGGATTGCTGAAATGAAGGCCAAATCAGTTACACAAGTTCGTCAGGAAATCCTTTCCATTCGATGGCACCGAGTTGTTTGAGGAAATCCATTTGGTCATAGGTTATCCATCCTTCTGCAATCTTGCCCTCAACGATACGCCAGATAGCAACAACCGTGTATGAAAGTTTGTTGCCCGTAGGGGCTAGTCCGCGGTATTCGCCTGTGTGTGTTGCTGTCTCTTTAAGACGAACACACACCTTGTCCCCTTCAGCGATGATGTCTTCAATAGCTACATGTAAATCGGGAAAGGCCTTGATTTCGTCCTCTACGACTTGTTTGTTAACTTCCCATCCCCGCGTTTGTCGGGCATGCATGTGCAAAACAAAATCGGGCGTCATCAACTCGTCCAGTGATGCTAGGTTCTGCTTATTGATAGCTTCAAACATCTTGCGAACAACAGCCTTATTCTTTTCCAATGACATGGAACATTATCTCCCCCTTCACTATCAATCCTGATTATCTTTTTTGACATTTAACAGTTGGTGTTATTATCACTTAATGACCTTACCATTCTTCACTATAGAATTCGCTCATTTCTTGCCCCATGTATTCGTTGTAAAAATCATCATGCTCTTTCGGTTCAGCTTCTCAGTTTGAGAAATTTAAACGAGATAAGTCACGTATCCCGGGCTACCATTGCTTTATATCAAATTCAATGGCACTTTTCTCTACACTTTAAAAAGGGCATCTATTATGTTAGGAGTGGTGCTTAGCTATTCGCATTTAGGTTGAAAAGAAAGTTTCGCTGAGCCTCAACAGCTTGATTGCAAGTAAAATTCAATTTTATAGTAGGTTTAAAAAAGGCGATCCCACATAAATTAATCTCTCATTTCGGTTGGTGCCAAAAAATGAGCGAATACCCCTTTGGAAGCGTTGAAGACCGTGCAGTGCTTTCTAAGATGCCGACGGAGAAGCTGCTTGACTATCTCTTTTTGCAGATTAGGAACCTTTGGCGCGTCGACGGCCTGTACTTTTTAGGCATAGAAAAAAAGTTTGGAACCGAGGCGGCTACTGAAATTGACGCTGGCGTTTGGGAGGCAATGGCTGCTATTGAGGCGAAAAGCCTAAAGAAAATGTTCAACGTGGGCGAAAATCCAGATGTGCCAACGATTATGGATTTGTTGCGTAAGTCAAGCTGGGCTTTGGATCAGCCATTTAAAACTATAGAAGTGGAGGACAACCGAGCCGTTCTGAGCATTGAGAGATGCAGAACGCAAGAAACCCGCTTGGGTAAGGGGTTAAACGAGTTTCCGTGCAAGCGTGTGCGTTTCGGTTATTTGAAGACTTTTGCAGTGACGCTTAATCCCAGAGTGGAAGTAAACTGCTTGGTCTGCCCGCCGGACAAGCATCCTAAAGAATTGTGGTGTAGATGGGAATTCCTCTTATGATAACCGTGACGTTTTGCTTCTTGCTTCAGCGAAATACCACCTTGTCCAACATGCTGTTGCCTAAATCGCAAGTCACCATGGAAAGGCTTTGCGAGGTTTTGTATGAATAAAACAGATAGCAGAGCAGTTGAGCTTAGACAAGTTGATAGCGCAGAAATAGTTAGCCTAATGGACAATTCAGTTGATTTTCTTACAGCCACTTCAAAGGAAGAAGTTAGAAGCGTTAGAGAATGGATAAAAGAACAAAAAACTGAAAAATGGATAAGAAAGCGTTTCCGCCTTCCGATTGCTGAACATGGATTTTCAATGCTTATCCGCGTTTTTGTTGGACAAGAAAAGCACAGCGTCTTGTTTGACGCTGGCATCAGCAAGGATGGAGTTGCAACAAACACGAAAAGAATGGGGCTAGACCTTGGCGAAGTTGAATGCATTGTTCTTTCTCACGGGCACTATGACCATTTCGGCGGACTGCTACACTTATTGAAAACTTTGAACAGGGACAAACTGCCCATCATTGTGCACAAAGACATGTTCAGGCCCAGAGGAGTAGCCAACGCAGACGGCACAATAAGGAAGTATCCCGCTTTTCCAAGCGAAAAGAAAGTTAAGCCGGCAAAATACGTCAAAACAACACAGCCAAGCAAAATAGCAGACGGCACAATACTTGTCACAGGCGAAGTCCCAAGAAAAACCGAGTTCGAGAAAGGATTCATGCAACAACGCGCATTAGTCAAAGGCAAATGGCAACCCGACCCTTGGGTCTGGGACGACCGAGCACTGGTATTAAACGTTAAACACAAAGGCTTAATCGTGCTTTCGGGCTGTGCACATGCTGGCATAATTAACACAGTGCTTTACGCAAAAGAACTTACCAAAACTGATGCGGTTTACGCCATAATGGGCGGCTTTCACCTTGCTGGAAAAGACCACGAACATGCAATCGGGAAAACGGTGGAAAAACTGAAAGAACTGCAACCAACGCTTATTGCCCCTTCGCATTGCACTGGATGGAAAGGTGCTTTCGCAATTGCCAAGGCGCTACCCAAAGCTTTTGTGTGGAACAGTGTGGGAAACCTTTATCGTTTCGGTTCCTTTAAGCGAGTATGAGCTTACTGCAAGTGTTCTGCCAGTAAATACACGAAAAGGTTTGAGTCTAGTGAAAGTGTGTGATACGCTTTTTGAGCCTACTTAGCAGCGGCTTTTGATGCAAAAGCAAAGTAAGTGCCAAAATCGCTAGGGGTGAGAAAGCAAACCACATGACTGGAAATTCTGGGATTGAGCATGGAATTGCGTGGAGCGCTTGCCAGTAACTCCATATTGCCTTTTCTGTTCCGTTCTTATACTTTAATCCGGCAAATTCGTTTGGCAAAGCTTGGGGATCCGTTTCTTCCTCGACTGTGCGAAGGTCGTGCAGGCATAGCCAGCTGACAATTTCCAGAGGCATGTCTTTAGTGTGTTCCAAGAACCATAGCAGAAAGTCCACTTGTTCCTGTTCTGACCCGCCTCTTAAAAGTTCTGAGCTGGTCCATCCTATTTCGCTGAAGGCAAGCGGTTTGTTTCCAGTGTAGTTTAATATGCGCGTGTAATAGTTAGAAGGCATGTCGCTGGGCTTCTCGTACCAAGCGGGTCCGGGATAACCAAGCATGTAGGGGTAGGACGTGAAGCCGAAGAGGTCGATTTTGTTTTTGTCAAATTTCTCTATCAAGAACCAACCGTTGTAGGAGTCGATGGTGTCAAGCCTAAAAACAATGAGTATCCTAGTATCTGGAGATACCGCTTTTACGTTGTCGTATGTTTCACTTACTAGGCTCACATAATTGTCAAAGTCTTCTTGGCTGCAGTTCCAGTAGTAGGTGTCGACCTCGTTGCCTATGCAAAGATACTTCGGATGATAGTCGCGTGAAAGGTTGACGGCTTGCTCAATCCACAACTGTCGAAGCTCAAGCGTCTCAAGATTTGTGGTACTAGAATTCATGTACGGCGGAATTTGCAGAACCACTTTGCCACTGGTTATGTTCCAGAAATTCAGCTGGAAAATAGGGGTCAAACCGCTGGAGTTTATCAGCCACAGAAGCCCTTGCGTCTCAGGTTTTCGTAGATGTTCGGTTGTGTTGTACCACGGCACGTTTACAAACCAAAGGTTCATGACTTCCGCAACCGAACCCGCCGTGCCATACGCTTCTTCCAGAGTTCCATTCAGCCTAAATGTGGGGGTAACGCCTAGAAAAAAAGCTCGAGAAGTTATGGGTAGAGAAATTTCACAATGCGCTTTGCCCGCGCAGTTTAAGGAGGTTAGCAAGAAAATCAAGATAATGGGCGTAATTTTTGGTTTCAGTAGGGTGCTCATCTGCTTTTTCTAAGAGTTGTTTAGATATAAAATTATAGCATGTTTGCGTCAGCAGATTTTGCAAGTGGATGGAAAAGTTTTTATGTTGAAAGGTAATACTTTTTTATAAAAAAGTGTTACCGAGGAGAAAGCATGCACATCCCCGACGGCCTCCTAAACGTTGAAACTTCAATTCTCATGTACATAATATCAATAAGCATTCTGGTTCTGTCTTGGAAAAAAGCAAAAAACGAATATCCAAAGTCGCTCGCTTCCCTGCTTGCCATTTCAAGCGCCTTCGTTTTTGCTGCCCAAATGATCAACTTCCCGATAGCGTATGGAACCAGCGGCCACCTCGTTGGCGGCACATTCCTTGCCGTGCTTCTCGGCCCTTGGGCAGCAATACTAGGGATGACAATAGTTCTGTCCATGCAAGCGCTGTTTTTCGCTGACGGCGGCCTTTTGGCTTTTGGAGCTAACGTGTTTAACATGGCAATTATCGGAGGCTTAAGCTTCTTTATCGTGAAATTGCTTGCACGAGAAACATGGAAAGGAAGCAGATTTTACGCAAGCATTTTTGTGGCTTCTTGGCTTTCAGTAGTTTTGGGAGCGCTCGCGTGCGCTTTAGAGATAGGAGTCTCCCCAGCCTTCCTGCAAGCTGGCGGAGTAAGTGTTACGGTGCCCGCAATGCTGTTCTGGCACGTGTTTATCGGAATAGGAGAAGCCGCCATAACAGCCACGCTAATAACATCATTGCACAAGATTAACCTAAACATTCCGAGTAACCTTAAACTTTTACGAAGGGAAAACTATGAAAGAACAGGCTAAAGCAATAACCCTAATAATTATCGGCCTCGCAATCTTAACTCCGTTTGCCTCACCTTTTCCCGACGGCTTAGAAACCGTTATTGAACATCTTGAAATAGAAACTCCTGAACCTTTTTGGCATGGAATAATGCCCGACTACAGCATCCCACTAGTTGAGAACGTTTACGCATCAACATTCCTCTCAGGGATCATAGGAACCCTACTAGTTTTTATGGCGGCTTTCCTTGTTGGAAAGGCAGTAGCCTTCAAAAGTGCGCCTTGATGAAAACAAAACCAGACGACAGAAAAACCGAAAATGCAAACCCGATTAAAGCGTTATCTTTGATAAAGGTAAGATTTGAAGGAAAAGCCACAGGCAAGTTTGACAAAGCAATAAAACGTCACATCGAAACCCACAGAGAAGTAACGCTTGTTGACTTGGTAAAGTTTGTTTATCAATCCGTTTTAGGCAGCCATCACCTGCTTGACCGCATGAGTAATAGAGAGATAAAGCAATGGGTAGAGAAAGAATTGGCGTCTGCCAATCCTGATAAAAATTTAAGTGAAGACCTTTACGGGAGCAAGTGGATTAGACTCAATTTAGAAGCTTTTAAACAAAAGTTCGGCAACAACTCGGAGTTGTTGGCCAAGCTGTTTATTGAAGGAAGAAAAGAAAGAAAGGGTTCTGTAGACAGTTTTGCAGCAAAACTCGATGCATTGTTAAAACTTGTCACTTCCGAAAAAATTAAACCTGTATCGCCATTCTCGGATTTTGCTGGTTTAGCCCTAAATTTTCAAACGGTCTTTAAGCAGATGGGTTTTCCACCGCTTCACCATTCTGATGTCTACAGCAAGAAAAACCCAAGATATCTTGTGGTGCCTCGGAAAAGCTTGCATCGGCTTATAAGTTGCAAGAACTCGGGAAAGCACGAGGGCCGCTTAAGAAAAACAAAGCAAAGATAAACAAATAAGAAAGTCGCAAACTTGACTTAATGCCTCTTTTTTGATTTTAGACCATATTTCTTTGTTAGCATTTTTTTCTGTTTGTGGTTCATTGCTTTGATTTTTCTCTCTCTTCTCATGGCATCTTTTCTGATGCTGAACTTTTCGACGTAGACTAGTTTTTTTGGCTTGTGCATCTTCGTGTATCGGGCGCCTTTGCCGTTTTTGTGCATCTTCATTCGTGAATCAACGTCTTTCGTGTATCCTGTGTAGTAGCTTCCGTTCTTGCAGAGCAAGATGTAGACGTAGTAAGGCAAGCTTTGAGTCTCCCACCAGTAAACAGTTCTTTTCGGGTTAAAAATTTATAAATTGTCAATTCTAAACTAACCAGAAGCATCCGGCAAGAAAGAGGTGCGCTAGCTTGGGAAAACTCGAGGGTGTTGTCATATCTGCGCTGAAAGGTTCAGAGCAAGGGTTAACACTGAAGGAGCTGGCGGAGAAAATTGGACAGCCAGAAAAAAAGGTTTTCAGAGAACTACGTAGCTTGTTCGAGAAAGGGGTAATTGACGCAGAAAACCGCCGATACAAACTCGCTAAACAGTAAGCCCACCATATTTTGAAGGCTAAGGCTTTTTAGCCAAGACTTAATTATGCCCAAACTCACTTATCCGAACAGGTGAAAAACGCGTGAATGCAGATGAAACATTCGAAAAAATAGTAAACGAGGCATTAGACAAGCTTCTGGCGAATAATCCGGACATGGCAACCAGCCTCGGGCTGCACGACCCCTACGATTATTTTCTGCCAAATGCGTCCACTGAACAAATACTCGCCGACCTCAAGCTTATGGAACAAACTGTGGAAAAGCTTAAGGCTTCAGTAAACCGTGACGAGCTGAATGACCAGCATAAAATAGATTTTGAGGTGTTGGAAAACGCTTTGGAACAGTGGAAATTCCGCATCTACGAACAACGCACGCACGAGCTGGATCCTGACGCGCTTTCCCAAATTGGCGGCCTCATTTTCACTATGCTAACAAGAAACTATGCGCCTCTGGAAAAGAGAATAGACGCTATAGCCTCAAGAATAGAGAAAACGCCGAAGTTTTTAGAAGAATTCCGTTCCAGATTCGAACACTCGCGTCCAGTCAAACTTTGGACGGAAATGGCCATAGAAGCAGCCCAAAACATGCAAGGCCTATTCATGTTTGTGCTCCACGCTACGAAAGGCCGCGTTTCAGAAGAAGTTTACGCAAAGTTAAGCAAGGCAGTGGAAAATCTTCAGCCTGCTTTGTTGACTCATATGAAGTGGCTTCAAGACATAAGCCAGAAAACAGTTGAAGAATTTGCTCTAGGCAAGGAAAAATTCGAGAAGCTTATACAGTTACGCAATTTAGGCATGAGCTCAGAAGAGATTCTCCAGTTGGGCACAAAATACTTGAATGATTTGAAAATTGAACGAGAGAAACTAGCACAGCAAATAGCTTCTGGGAAAAGTGTGGACGAAGTTATGAAGATTATTGGGAAAAATTCTCCTTCAACCTTTGAAGAAGCTTTAGAGTACACGCGGCGGATAATGGAAGAGGCAAGAAAATTCGTGCAAGAAAAGAAAATTGCAACGGTGTACGATGAAGATGTGCTGCTGGTGGAAGAAACTCCCGCGTTCCTAGCGCCCGTGATTCCGTTTGCCGCTATGATGATGCCTGCCAAATTTGACAAGCCGCAAATAGGCGTTTACATTGTGACAAGGCCGAAAGACCCTTCTAACCTTGGTAGGCATTTGAACTATTATGCGGTGAGAAATACCGCGACGCACGAAGCATTTCCGGGGCACTTCTTGCAAGGCGCCATTTCTAACCGTGGTAGCCTCATTCCTTTGTTCGCGTATGGAACAGAGACGGTTGAAGGGTGGGCTCACTATTGTGAGCAGATGATGGCGGAAAAAGGGTTTACGAACGACTTGGAGACACAGCTAATAAGAGTTAACGACATGATTTGGCGGGCAGTTCGCATAATAGTAGACGTGAAGCTTTCGCGTGGAGAGATGAGTTTCGACGAAGCAGTTCAGATGCTTGTAAATGAGACAGGGATGTCAAAGGAAGGCGCAACCGCAGAAGTAAAGCGTTACACCCAGACGCCGGGCTACCCGTTGTCTTATTTGCTGGGGAAACATTTGATTCTGAAGCTGAAAGAAGAGCAAATGCAGAAGCTAGGGAGCAGATTTGACGAGAAGGAGTTCCATGACACCATAACGGCTAATGGGTACTTGCCAATTTCCCTGCTGAGAAAAGTGTTTGACCAAAAAAACTCTAAATAATTTTTTTCACAATGTTTATATTAGAACAAAACACGGTTGTAACTTAGAAGCGGCTGCATCGTTAAGCCAAAGAGGATTGCTTGACGAAGACCCAAGCCTCTTCTGAAAGCGAAAGGAGAAAATCAAAATGGAAAAAAAGTTTTTTGTTGTAATTATGTTGGAAGCATTGCTTGTGGGAATGGTTTTTGTCACATGGAACATGAGGATGGCTATAAGCTGGAGCAACGGCGGCTTCTCTGCTGACCCCGCAAACCCTGTTTACGGCACGCACGATTGGATTGCGCAACACGCCTTAGACTGGCTGCCAGCTAAAGAAAAAACCTACATAATTAGCAATTTAGCCGCTTACTTGTACGGCACCGAACTGCCAGACAACGGCGGCGCCCCCGACGGCATTGGTGACACCGCTTTGCATCATGTCTATTTCTGGGCTAACGGAAGCGTGCAAGACGATGCCGCGGCAATCCGAGCCCAAAGCGAATACTCGAAAGCCTTAAACCATATTTTCTCCAGCAACCTTGCTTTGGCAGCCAAAACTTTGGGAATAATGAGCCATTACATTGTTGACGTGGCTGTGTTTGGCCACGTGATGGGTTCAGGGACAGAATGGGGCGCGGAAGTTCATCATAGTGATTATGAGGATTACGTGAACACTCGAACAAACAACTATACTGACGAGTTTGACGCCTATTTGAGTTTTGACGGAAGCCTCAACCTGATTTCAGCGTATGACGCCACTATTCTGCTAGCTAATGATACTACTTTTGACTTGGACGGGGATTTAACATGCGTTTGGATGGACCAAAACTATGATTGGAACAATCCAACCTTCAAAAACCGCTGCGGCGAATCGCTCAATTTTGCAGTTAACCTTCTTGCTGATGTGCTTCACACCTTTTACGTGCAGAGCCTTTACGAGTGGACAGACTGGACGCACTACCACAACTACACGGGAGTCATTACTGTTCTGCAATATTTGAACCAAAGTTTTCCGACGCTTGTGGACGTTTTTTCCATAGGGAAAAGCTGGGAAAACAGGGATATATACTGCGTTAGATTAACAAACGAAAACATAACACGGCAAAAGGTCAAACTCTTTTTTGTGGGCTACCATCACGCCCGAGAACCCATCAGCGCCGAACTTCCACTTTATTTTGCTGTCGAAGCCACGACAAACTTTACCACAAACACCACGCTAACACGCATGCTCAACTACAGCGAAATCTACATAGTCCCCGCCTTGAACGTGGACGCATACGCTGCTGTGGAAGCTAATGAGTGGCAACGCAAAAACATTCACGGGTTCGACGAGGACAACGACACGCTGGTTGACGAGGATCCGCCAGATGACGAGGATGGCGACGGCTACATTGAAAACCTGTTCTACTGGGACGGCTACGACTACGAGTTCATAAGGTGGGAAGGCTTCGACGACGACAACGACGGCTTGTTCAACGAAGACTGGATAGGCGGCGTCGACCTCAACCGAAACTACGGATATCAATGGAACGCAACATGCGACACCGGCAGCCCCTACCCGCAAGATGAAGATTTCCGCGGACCATCACCATTTTCCGAACCCGAAACACAGGCGATAAGAAACTTGGCTTTAGCACACGATTTCAAGTATGCAGTAAGCTTCCACTCAGGCGCCAGCGTAATACTTTACCCGTGGGCTTACACAACGGCGCCAACACCTCACGACGCACTGTTTAGACAGATAGCCGCCAACCTTTCCAGTTTAGTTGGCGCACCCTACGGTCAAAGTAGCTCAGACCTGTACACTTCTTCTGGAACCTGGGACGACTGGATGTACGGAAACAGAAACGTTCTAGCCTTCACATGCGAAATATACACCAACGAAAGCGCTTGGCAGTACGAGCCTGGGCCTCTGCTGAACACATGGTGGGAAAAAGGTGTTACTCAATACTTTAGCCCTAGCCCAGACAAAATCGAGACTACGGTTAGAAAGTGGCTTCCCGTGTTCACCTATCTTGCGAACAGAGCCATTGACGAGGCTTATGACGTGGCTGTTGCAAACGTGTCTTCAATGAAAACAATAGTAGGCCAAGGCTATTCTGCAAACGTAACCGTGACAATTGAAAACCAAGGCGACTTAACTGAAAGCTTCAACGTTACGCTGTTCGCTGGTTCAAATGTTGTTCAAGTAAAAACGGTAACCCTCGCGGGCAAAAGCTCAACCGTGGTAACCTTTACGTGGAACACGTCAGCTTTCAGCAAAGGCAACTATCAGCTAAAGGCGGTAGCGGACACGGTGTTTGCAGAAAAAGATACAGGCGACAACTCGTTTGACGATGGAACCGTTCACGTTGGCGCGGTCGGCGATGTGGACGGCAACAAAATAGTGAACATGCTTGACCTGTACAAGATAGCTGTTAAATACGGCGCGGTCATTGGGCAACCCCTATACGTTCCAAACTATGATATTGACGATAACGGCATAATCAACATGCTTGACATCTACATCGCTGCAACCCACTTTGGAGAAATAGAACCATAAACAACAACCCACCCTTTCTTTAGTTACACGCCTCCAAAAACGCTCATAAAACGGTTTGACGGAAAATGGAATAATATTCCATAAAGTTTAAGGCACTCTTTGCTAACAGAAAAGGCTTGTTGAAGAAAAAGGAGAAAGGAGAGACAAAAAGCATGAAAAAAGAGCTAGCTAAAACCCTAACAGCCTCTGTTGTTACAATTATTGTTCTAAGCATACTGGCAACTTTGCCCACACCTGTAAAAGCTGCTTCAGGACCCGTTATCACAGTTGAACCTGCAACCGTTTCTTTCACCACCGAAGACGTTACTGTAGGCGACTGGTTCACAGTCGACGTAAAAGTCTCTAACACCGAAGCTTGGAAACTCATGATGTTCCAAGTCACAATAAAATACAAGCAAGCATACCTATCCCCCTCATACAAGGGTTCGTACATCTGGGCTTATCCGAGCGGCAACCTTGGTGTGACTCCGCCTGAGAACTGGGATCCCGCCTACGTGTTCTACGGTTCATCCGGCACGATTGGTAGCCCTGCAATGGTTGATGGTGACCCGGTTTGGGACGGAATCATGCTCGGTGAGACCCTTCTGTCTGACAAGAACCTTAATGCTGGAACCTACCTTCTTGCCCGTTTCAATTTCACCATAAAAGCAGTGCCTGGAAAGGGCGAATCTATCAGCTTCGCTTTAGACATTAACAACGATGGTACGTTCCTCTACGAATTGATGGGCGAAATTATGACAGGCCCCAACCCCAGCATTTCTAATGGTCAATATTCCATTGCTTGGTCGCAGCCGCCGGCGCCTGACCTGCTGATTGAAAGAGCAGACGGCCAACCATGGCCACTAGTGTTTCCTGAATACCAAGATGCGGTTGGACAAACGTTTGAAGTCAAACTACGCCTTCTCATAAGCCCCGCATGGGGTTTGACAAATGCGACGTTGACGCTCAACTACAACGAAACCTTAATTGAGATTGTGGGTGGAGCTGCAAATGTGACGATTGACCCGTTCTGGTCAGACTCCAGCAAAACCTTTGGCACAGGCTCAGTAACAATCTTCGTTAAAGCTGATACTGCGCCAGGACCCGACGCACTAATTGCTACAATCAAATTTACAGTGATGTATCAAGGCGTATTTCCACAGATAGACACGACAAACATAAGCCTAAGCGGTGTTGAACTTTGGGATCACCAGTACGCAATAACGCCTGGAACTTTAGGCTTGGGCCAAGTTACAATCAAAGGAAGAACACAGCTGCCTGACCCAGACGTTAACGACGACGGAAAAGTAGACATGGTGGACATTTATCTTGTTGCGTTGCATTTCGGCCGCATTGAAGGCGAGCTTGGCTACGACGCGAACTACGACATGAACGGAGATAAAGTGATAGACATACGTGACTTGTACAAGGTTGCATCCCACTTCGGAACCGGAGTCTAGGAAGACCCAACAACAGAGTCACCTCCTCTTTTTCATTTGGGCCTTTTTTAAATAGTAACTGCATTGGAATCTTGCTTAGAAAACTTAATCAGCCAAACCAGACTTTAGTTTTTGTAGGAGAGAGGAAAAACGGAAAAACATTTTTGTAGAATAGCCACTGCTATTTGTGCTGCTTTTTTGCTGATTTCTTTATTTAGCTTTTCAGTCACTTTTCGGAAGGTTTACGCTCTCGTTGTGGATGATGATGGGCCTGCCGATTTTGCGTCTATACAGGCGGCTATAAACGCAGCTGCAAACGGAGACACAGTTTTTGTCAAAAACGGCACGTATTACGAGAATGTTGTTGTAAATAAGACGATTAATCTTTTGGGAGAAGCCAGAGAAGCCACCATAGTGGATGGGCTTCAAAAGGAATTTGTTTTCGCAATCACGGCTTTCGGCGTGGTGGTTGACGGCTTTACTTTGCGCAACGCCAACCAAACCGACAGCACCATAGGATTCGGCATAATAGCCAACAACACGAAAGACTGCATTATCCGAAACAACTTGTTTACCCTAAACTATTATGGGGTCAAGCTTGTTTCATGCATAAACGTGACTTTTGAAGACAACATGGTGGATTCTAACCCTTTCTTTGGTTCGGTGCTTGAAAACAGTTCAAACTGCACCGTGAAACGCAACTTGATCCATAACAACATGTACACGGGCATTGCAATCAACAAGTGTAGCGAAGTATTGTCTGTTGACAACGATTTGGCAAGAAGCAACAGAGGAATACACGTGATAGGCTCAAGCAATTGCACATTAGAAAACACCACACTTGCGAACATTGTGTATTATGGAGTCGAGATTGTCTCCTCTTCTAACGTACAGTTAATAAACAGCACAGTTAACGACAATTTCCATCTGGGAGTCTCCATCCAAAACAGCGTCAACTGCACTGTTGCTAGAAGTTTCCTAAACAACAACAAGAACTTTTACGCCCTTGAAATCGTGGGCTCAAACAGCTGCCGAATAGCGGACAACGTGCTGGCCAACAATTTTTACGGCGTCATGCTGGAGCGTTCAGATTTTTGCACGCTTTCTGGTAATGTGGTCAGCAACTCTTCTTATGGCATTCAACTTTATTTTACCAGCAACAGCACACTAAGCCACAACATAGTCAGCAACATGAGCAACTACGCCTTGTTTTTGACTTCTTCCAGCAACTGCACATTAAACGCAAACACGATTAGAGACAACCGTTACTATGGCGTTTGGATGGATAACTCGAGCGGAAACACGCTGTTCCATAACAATTTTGTCAAAAACAGGTATCAGGCGTTTGTAAGCGCGTCCGCAAACGTGTGGAACCAGACAGCGGAAGGCAACTACTGGAGCAACTACAATAAAGCAGATTTGGATTTTGACGGTGTTGGAGACGAAGCCTACACCATCGGAGAGAACAACGTGGACTACCATCCGCTTCTAGGCACATTTTACAGCTTCAACATAACAGTTTTTTCCTATCCTAAAGAAAAAATCGAGGAAATACAGCTTATAAGCAACTCTACTGCTTCTGATTTGAAGTTGTGCGTGTGGCTCAGCTCGCCAAACGAGTTCCTTCAGCCCGGCCAGCTGTTTATCCTCTTTAACGTTTCTGGGGAAAACGCGACTTCTGGCTTTTGTAGGATGACCTTGCCGAAGAACGTGCTGAACACTTCTTCTTATGTGGTTTTGGTTGAGTGGCAGAAAGCGAATGTTACGGTTCTTTCAACTTCGAACAGCACACACGACTGCCTATATTTCACTTATAACCATTCAACGAAAGAGGTCATTGTGACGGTTCCAGAGTTTTCCTTTGTTGCTTGCTTGTTTCTTTTTTTGTTGACGCTTGTTTTCGCAAAGTTACGCCAGTCTAACCATGGTTGGGTTTCAAGAGCCAAGAACCGTCGCACGCTGCCGTGTTGAGTTCGGCTAGTCCTTCTCTGCAGGTGCCAAATTTCATGCCATACTGTTTGGAGAGGTCGGCAATGTTCTTCATTAGCTTGAGGCGTAGTTCTCTGGGCAGGTAGAGGTAGCCGCCTATTTTTGTGCCTTTCCCGTAATAGAGCGATTCGAGCTGCTTAGCGGTTTCTGGAAGCGCTTTTGCGAGTCTTTGCCAGCTGTCTGGTCGGATCTTGTAGGTTGAGGCGGTTACGTGTTTGACGCCCATTTCTGCGAGAGTTTTTATTAGGCGTTCTGGGTGGTCGTTTACGTGTGGGATTACGGGGTCGACGCGCACGGCGACGGGTATGCCTTTTGCTATGAGGGTTTGTGCGGCTTTTAGGCGGGCTGAGGGTGGCGGCGCGTTTGGCTCCAAAAGTTTTGCGGTGGAGTCGTTTTCGGTGGTTATTGTTAGCTCAACCATTGAAGGCACCTTTTCCAGCAGGTCAATGTCGCGGGTTACGGTGTCTGATTTTGTGATTATCTGGATTTTGCAGTTGGCTTTGGCTAGGATTTGCAAGCATCTGCGGGTTACTTCCAGCTTGGCTTCCTTGTTGGGATAGGGGTCTGACGAGTTCGACATTGACAGTGTTTCGCCTTTCAGCTGCTGAGCCTCTTTCCTTAGTCTTGTTTCAAGGTTTCTTTTCGGCGTGCACTTGGTGAAGTTTGGAATGTAGCTTGTTGCGTAGCAGTAGATGCACATGTGGTCGCATCCCGTGTAGGGATTAAAAGTAAGCTTGGGCGGGCATGTGCAGAGGCTGGAATGCCAAGGGTCAAATTTCTCGATTAGCTTCACTGTGTGTGGCTCCACTGTGGGCTAAGGTGGTTTCTTAGAAAAAGGGTTTTCGATTTTCACTTGCTGGCAAATACAATATTAGTTTAAAGCATAATTTGGGTTTCCGCTCCCCGCAACTGCACGTCTTTACACGAGAACACGCCGTGAACCGTGTGGTTGAAACCTCCGCCCTTGCTCACGTTCAGAGACAACACCGTATCCCTGCCCAAAGTCAACGTCACAGGACTACTAATGATCTTTTGGGCAGAAGACACGTAGGCGTAGAACGCGCAAGCCTCGCCAGAAGCAGGATAAGCAAAGGCAAAAGAAGCAACACCATCAGTTAATCTTGTCATTCACGATCGTCTCCCACCCAGAACATATCAACGAAGTTTTCTATAAGCAGAAGAACGCCTAGTTTTAGCATAATAGCGATCAACCACAACAATTGATGCCAAGAAAACATTTACTAAAAATAGTTTAATTTCGAGAGAAAATGTTGAGAGAAATATTAAGCCTATTACAAGTTCTGCAAAACCGCCTAGGATGAGCGAATAAATGAGAAGTTTAAGATTTAGCCTACAAAGCAAAAAAACTCCTGTTACAAGAAAGACACTTATTAAATAAACTACGGGTAAAACTAACACAATGCCATGTCCAAAGGAAAAAGGTAGAACAAAACATGTTAATGCTAACCCTCCAATAATTAAAAAGAGAGCTGCAGATCTTGCCAAAATATGATTTTTCATATGGATACCCCCAGTTCTTTAAGTCGCCCTCCAATTATGCTCATTAATGCCAAGTTTATTGCTGTACTCAGCATCCTATATGTTTTTGTCAAAAGGCTGGACTCGCTGATGTTTGTGAAACCTTCAAGTAGGTTGAGAACAATATCAAAAATGTCATCAAACACTTTGAGACCGGTAATTACTGTTGTAAAAAAAGTTGCAATAAATATGCTTATTAGTCCATCCGCATTGTGCCATGAAACCGCTATGGAAGCACCTTTCATTGCAAATGAGGCAAGAAAACCTACGACAAAACCAGTGCCACTAGAACTCATTACGAGCGAGAAGAATTCACCAGCCACTATTGCTCCAAATATGCTCCAGATCACTCTAGGCAGAAGAGTAATAATTCGTTGCATAAAGTTGCCCATATCCAAAAAAGAGTCTCCGAAAGGAAGAAAACTGGTTCCTATATCAAAACTTGCAATTGTGTTAGCTAAATATTTTACATGTAGCCTGTACCATGGGTACCGCCATGTGAACTCGTGCCAGACGCTGAGCCACCCTTCTTGCTGCATCTGCTCGGGCGTCTTTGTTGTCTGCGTGGCCTGCGTGGTTGCTGGCTCCACTGTTAGCATGGTGGCGTTTGCTGATGGCTTAAGGCTGAAGTATTGCAGTGTCGTGCACACCGTGTAGCTGGTTCCGTTTGGCAGCGTGTCTATCGCGGTGAGGTTGAGTGCGCTGTCGCCATAAAAGATGGTTTCTATCTGGTAAAGGGTGGCTTTGTCTTCTACGGCTCTGAGTTTCATTATCACCGTGAAGCTTCCGTCAGCATGCGTGGTAACGTTGGCCACGGACGTGCCGTTAACCTTAACCTCAACCATCCTGCCAGAGACGGGCAAGCCTTCGCACGTAAGCACCCCCGCCACCGTATGGTTGAAGCCCCCGCCCTTGCTCACGTTCAGAGACAACGTGCTGTTCCCATGCAAAGCCGTCAGCTGAACAGGGTTACTCGCTATGCCCTGCGGAAACTTGCCGAACAATATTTCTGGCACGATCCGAGCCATGTACGCGTGAGCCAAACCATCATCAGGATACACAACACTCCACAAAGTCACACCATCCACAGCAGAAACGTTCCTCAGAGACACGCTGGAACCGTCAGAACGCCAATCCACAAACTCCACCCACGGATGATACTCACTCCCTATCCTGCTATTCGTGTAGATATCCAGAACCGTAGCATT
>JAWAPV010000004.1:0-19441 GCA_038894255.1 Bathyarchaeia archaeon | reverse complement strand
TTGTAAACGCATACTCAAATGCGCTTTTCACTATATTCTCGTTTACACATGAACCGTTCGGGTATATCCCAGTGGAAAGCATGGCTTGCGGAACCCCCGTGCTGACTTACAACAGACAAGGCCCTGCCGAAAGCGTTATTGACGGGGAAACAGGGTGGCTTGTGGAAACTGACGAGCAGATTATAAGCACGGCCGCGGAATTATGGAGAAAGGGTTATCCAAGTAATATTAGGGAAAGCTGTAGAAAGAGGGCAATGCTTTTTGATGTGGAAACGATCTCGAAGGAATGGTTAAAAGTAATTGAGGAATTTGTTAGTTAGGCTTATTGCTGTCTTTTAAGAAAACTGCACAACCAAACAACACAAGAAAGCACCATCCCGCATCCGCAAGGTTTTCTCTCGGGAAGCCGCCTCCGACGGAACATTTTTCTTGCCAGCAACCTTTCTTAGAAGTGAGGAACCACGTTGCAGTCCAGAGACTTCCTAAAGAAAGCTTTCTTCGACTTCTACAAAAGCGAAGCCAAATCAATTGTTCCTCCTTCGAAAATCCAAGAAAGAGAGTTCGGTTTTTTGCTGTTCGCTGAGGGACGAATGTACCGGCACAAGAAATTCGCAGACAGAAACGAACTACAATCGTTTTTGCAAGAAATCCCAGTCTCAGACGCCTATTACTCGTGCGCCTACTACCAAGACCCTGAAGCGGACATGGAGAAGAAAGGGTGGCTGGGCGCAGACCTGATTTTTGACATCGACGCCGATCATATTCCAACCTCATGCGATAGGCTGCATGACGAGTGGAGCTGCTGCAGCTGCGGCTTTCCTGGAAAAGGCATAGTTCCAGAACAGTGTCCTTCATGTGGCGGTCAAAAACTTGATTCTAAAACGTGGCTTTGCGAGAAATGCTTGGATTCAGCGAAAAACGAAACCATAAAGCTTGTTGACATGCTAAGGCGCGATTTTGGTTTTTCAGAAAAAGAAATCCACGTGTTTTTCTCGGGCCACCGTGGCTACCACGTTCATGTTGAAAGCGAAGCGGTGAAAGCACTGGATTCCATAGCCCGCAAAGAAATTGTGGATTACGTCTGCGGCATAGGCTTAGAAACAGGGTTTGACGAAACAGAAGGAAAGTTTAAAGCACATCTTCCCCCCGCACCTCGCCTTGACGAGCTTGGATGGCGAGGCCGATTAGCAAAGGGAGTCTATGATTTTGTGCTGAAGGCAGAAGCTGAAGACTATACGAGTTTGGGTTTAAAAAAGGCAATTGCTGAAAAAATGGTGCAGAACAAGGATTTGATTCTGAAAAAGTGGGACAGCATAGGCCCTTACCGCGCGGTCAAAGGTTTAGGGTTAGAGGTCTGGAAAAAGATTGTCAACAGCTGTAAGGAAGCGGTTGCCGCAAAAGTAGATACGGTGGTCACAACCGACACTCACCGGTTGATTAGGATGGCAGGCACCCTTCATGGGAAAACAGGCTTGAAAAAAGTTGAAGTCCCGATGTCTGAGCTTGAGGGTTTTGACCCGCTTAAGGAGGCAGTAGCCTTTAAGAATGGCGTTGTAACAGTTTTGGTTTCCAGTGCACCGCAGTTCAGGCTTGGAGAGGAAACATTTGGCCCATACGAAAATCACAAGGTTCAACTTCCCACCGCAGCAGCAGTTCTGCTTGTGGGCAAGGGCAGAGCGGAGGTGGCTGAGTAAATGTACAGCGAATTGTATGAAGCTTGGAAAAATGAGCTACAGAACCCTGAGCTAGAAAAACTTCCAAACGACTTCTACGCGAGAATTGCTGATTACGTTAAAAGGTTGAAGGAAGAAAGCCGCATGCTTGACAAGAGAACGGTAAAAGCGCGGCTTCTCCAGAAAGAAACCGAAAATGTGAAGCGCATGATTAAAGAAATAGTTCACACAAGATACCGAAAACTCCTAAAAAAGGCTTCAGAAGCCGAAAAGGCTCCTGCAGAGACTCTGACGAAGGAAGAAGAAAAGTTTATGGAAGGCGTTCTTCCTTTAACTGAAGCTTTCCAAACCTTTCTGAAAAACCTTCTCCAAGGGCAAATAGCAGAAATGAACATGAAAAACCCGCGTGAAAACACTGTTCTGCGCTTCTTGAAAGACGTGCCTTCGATAATTGGTGCTGACATGAAGCCTTACGGACCCTTCAAGGCCGAAGATGTGGCTTCGGTGCCTAACGAAAACGCGAAGATTCTGATTAAACAGGGTTTGGCAGAAAAAATCGAAACCGATTAGTTGCATCCGCGTTTTTCATGCTGATGTTCGATTAGGATTTACGTTGTCGGACTTTTCTGATTAAAGCTTGAATCGCAATTATCAAGAGTGGGTAAGAGACTATCCACGCTATCGAATACAGTTGGCCATAATAATCATGGAAACGTTGCGTTTGAGGAGTAAGGCCCCCACCCGTGTTTATAGAAATCAAGAAGATAGTTACTATCCTTAGAACGTTAATGAAGTAAGTTATTGCCGCTCCTATTGTGAAGTAAACGACTTTATGAGCTAAAGGCAACGTGCTGTTCTTTAAGAAAAGCAGAACCACAACACTATACACCAGAAGGCTCTCAACGCCCGAACACGGCCACGCTATGGCGAAGGCCGTGCGCCTGCCGACGGCATCTACAATCTGCAGGTAGGGCATTGAACCGTAAGTTGTGCTTGTTACGACGGCCAAAGTGGTGGTGTAACCCATTGCGCTTAGGACGTTTGCTGCAAGCATGGTTGTTGTGGGAACAATTATCTGGAACGGGGTGAAACGCCCGTATGGATAGAGGTTGTCTATGACGTAGATCGCGCCGATTATGCCTGCAAAAAAGGTGGAGATGGAGAATATTTGAAGCCGGCGAAGCCCAAAACCCAAAAGCACAATGACCACTAGCAGCATGGCAAATACTAAGTATTCGAATGAAAGGGGCATCAAGTTTTGCAGGGGGATTTTGCTTTCCGCGGAGAATCTTAGGATGAAGGAGTTTAGCCCAAAATAGTTGGCTGAGACAACGTAAGCTGTTGGAAGCATGGTCGCAACTGCAAACAACATGTTTCTTGCAATGCTTTTTAGTGATTGCAGTTTGAGTGTTTGTGGCTGAAGCTTTTCCCATCCGAGAATGGTTTCGAGGAGAATGAGCCAAATGAAGAAAAGGTGGTAGGTTCTGCCTTTCCATGTAGCCTCAAAGGAATGCGGCTCGATGTAATAGAATATTGCCAATGGCACAAGGAACGCTATGAGCGGAAGAAGTTTTATTACTTTTGAGAGCTTATGATTTCCGTTGGCTTGTTGGTTAACCATTTTGCAACTCTGCCAATTCCCAGTTAAAGGATTTTGCTTAAGAAAGTCATTAACCGAGAGGTATTTATGGATAGCACCAGCTTTGCGGGCTTTAGCCTACTTTTCTTTGACAGCAGCCAGCTTGCTCATGCTTTGCAGAATCGAAAAAGTATAAGTGTGTGTATGGTTTCTTTATGAAAAGCCGATGTGATGTTAAGTGAACGTTCCAAAGGAAGTTACAACATATTGCCCGCGTTGCAAGAAGCATCAGGCGCACTCGGTTTCCCTTTACAAGGCGGGAAAACGGAGAGCGCTGGCTATGGGCGAGAGGCACCATGCACGAGAAAAAAGAGGCTATGGTGGACAAAAATATGCTCTTCAACGAGAATTCGCGAAAACAACCAAAAAGCAAACTTTGAAGCTTAAATGTAAAACCTGCGGGTATACAAGGCACAAAGACGGCATGCGGCTAAGAAAACTTAACATCGCCTAGACTTGGAGGTTTACGTTCATGTCTGACTGGGAAAAACTTATTCCAAGACCCAAAAGCCAATTTGTGCGCGTTAAGTGCCAAAAATGTGGCAACGAACAGATAGTTTTCAACCGAGCCACAAACAAGGTCAACTGTAATGTTTGCGGAGTCGAACTTGCTGAACCCTCTGGCGGAAAAGTCAAAATCAAAGGCGAAGTGGTTACAGTTTTCGAGTAGGGATGAACGCTCAAATGGCGGCAAAACAGGAGTGGCCAGAAAGCGGCGACCTCGTCATCGCCACTATTCAACAAGTCACGGACTACGGAGCATACGCAAAACTTGACGAATACGATAAGCAAGGCTTGCTGCACATTTCTGAGGTGGCTTCTTCATGGATAAGGAACATTCGCGACTTTGTTCGGGAAGGCCAAAAACTTGTCCTCAAAGTTCTCCGCGTGGACGTGGAGAAAGGCCACATTGACCTCTCTCTTAGAAGAGTCACAAAAAGAGAAAAAATCGAGAAAATGATGTCTTGGAAAAAGGAGAGAAAGGCCGAATCGTTGCTAAGAGCTGTTGCGGAAAAAACCGGGATGACACCACAAGAAGTTTATGAAAAAGCAGGCGCACTTGTTGAAAAGGAGTTTGGGCTATACGAAGGCTTTGAGAAAGCCGCAAAAGAAGGAGCAGAAGCCTTGACCAAGATTGGCGTGCCTGAACAGCTTGCCACAGTTTTTGCCGAAGTAGCCCAAGAAAGAATCAAAGTGCCAATGGTGAAAGTGAAAGGAATCGTAGAAGTTAGCTGCATGAAACCAAACGGCGTCAAAATTATCAAAGAAGCCTTCCTGAACGCGAAAAAAACCGAAAAAACGCGGGACACAAAACTTCGCTTTTACGTAGTCGCCGCCCCAAAATATGCCATAGAAGTTATGGCGGATAATTACAAGCGTGCTGAAGACACCTTGCAAAAGGTTGCGCAAAACGTCATTTCAAACATCGAAAAGGCAGGCGGACACGGAGCCTTTAGAAGGGAAAAGTAGCATGGTTTGGCTTATGAGAAAATGCGGCAAATGTGGAAACTATACGCTGGAGAAGGGCGAGTGCCCCTACTGCGGCGGAAAAACTCGTGTGCCCCATCCTCCAAAATTCTCGCCTGACGACAAATACCTAAAATACAGAATGCAACTGAAAAAGGAGCATTCTCACAAATGAAAGAAACCTTCATCAAGGAACTTTCAAGCGTGAAACTGAATAACCCGATTTTAATTGAGGGACTTCCCGGCTTAGGGTTAGTTGGTAAAATTGCTATACGTTTTTTGGTCACGCAGCTTAAAGCTGAAAAGTTCGCTAGGCTTTATTCGCCTCATTTTCCGTATTTTGTGCTTGTAAGCAAAAAGGGAAGCGTAAGACTTCTAAGCGGAACATTCTATTACTGGAAAAACAAGAAAGGGAAAAACGACTTAATCTTCTTCACTGGAGACAGCCAAGCCCAAACAATTGAGGGGCAATATGAAATTTCCAATTGCCTATTGGATTTTGCAAAGGCTCATAACGTTAAAACAGTCGTAACCATCGGCGGATACCGCATGGAAGCAAAAGACAAGCCAAAAGTTGTCGCGGCAGCCACGAACAAGCAGCTTTTGGACAATGCTTGCCGGGCGGGAGCAGGAGTTAGCCACATGGGAAACCCCATTGTGGGCACGGCGGGCTTGATACTTGGAATGGCACGTTTCAAGAAGATAGAGGCCCTTTGCCTTTTAGGCGAAACACGGGGCTATTTGCCTGACCCGAAGGCGGCTAAAAGCGTGCTAGAAGTGCTTAAAGCAATGCTAAAGTTTGATTTGAATTTGGAAGGTTTAGATGAGGAGATTGCAAAAGCCGAGAAAATGGTTACGCGTTTGCAGAAGATTGAGGAAAAGCGGATTTTGCAGGCTGAGGAAATTAAGAAGGAAGAAGACAAGAAAATAACTTACATTTCTTAGTTGTACTTCAGCTTCGGGTTATGTTTTTTTGAGGTATCCTTCTCTGGGTTCGTAGATTGTTCCTTCGCGCAGAAGTTGGCTGATAAGGCGGTCTGCTTCTCCCTTCGGCATCTTGTGCTTCTCTTCTAGCTCGCTTAGAAGCACTGTTTTCTCAACAAGCCCTGTTTCTTTTTCAAGCTCTGTTAATGTTGAAAGAACCGCTTGCAGCTTATCTCGAACGCTTTTAGGCTTGCCTGTCATTATTATGTCTATGTCCATTTTGTAAGAGGACAAGTCAATGCCAACTTCTTCAAGCGACCTCTTCATGATTGCTATTGCTGCTTCGGCGTCTTCAGCAGTAACCTCTTTCCTAAGCGCCGAGCGAGCCCTTGCTTCGGCTATGCGCACCAGCGACTCAAGTTGCCTCGCAGTTATAGCCACAGGTGAGCCTTCGGCTTCGCTGACCGAGCGCATGGCAAGGTAGAAATCGTTGAGGCGGCGTATGGCCTCTTGCGTTAATGAGGGCTTAATGCTTTTCGCGTAGGTTATGTATTTGCGGAGAAACTCAAGAGGTATTGGCGGCTCTACAGGGCTTAGCCCTTTTCTGTGAATTTCCAGAATGTGCTCGGACATTTTGCTGTCTGATTCCTTGTTAGGCACATCACGAAGAACGAAGATTAAATCAAATCTTGAGAGTATCGTGACCGGCAAAGATATGTTTTCAGCTACTGTCCGATGCGGCTCGTATCTGCCCAGAGAGGGGTTGGAAGCCGCGAGAATGGCGGTTCGAGCGTTAAGCGTGGCGACAATGCCGCCTTTAGCCACAGAAACCGTGTGCTGCTCCATCGCTTCGTGGATTGCCACTCGGTCTTCGTTACGCATCTTGTCCATTTCGTCAATGCAAGCAACACCCTTGTCAGCAAGCACCAGCGCCCCAGCCTCAAGCGTCATTCCCCCGCCTTTTTCACGAATCACCGCAGCCGTCAAGCCAGCAGCCGTAGTGCCCCGACCAGACGTGTAAAGCCCGCGAGGCGCAACTCGCGCCACGTACTGCAACAACTGAGATTTTGCTGTTCCAGGGTCTCCGACTAAGAGAGTGTTTATCTCGCCTCTTATCGTGATGTCTGGAAGAGTTTTGCCCACGCCTCCGAAGAGAAGGTACATTATTGCCTCTTTTATGTGTTCATAACCGTAGATGGAAGGAGCAATTGACGCTATTATTTTTCTGTGTATCCACGGGTCTTTTGCAGTTTCAAGGATTTTTTCCTCCTCCTCCGGCGAAGGCAACGCGGTTTCAGGCTCTTTCCCAAGAACTTCGATGGAGTTAACGTCCAAGTAGAGGATAAAAGTGCGAAGCTTCCCAACGCCAGGACGCGCAGGCGCAAACGCACGGACAATTCCTACTATGGAGACATGGTCGCCTGGCCTAGCCACATCAACTATTTCGCTTCCCACCAGCTTAGCGTTAAGCGTACGAGGCAACTGCCCAGGCGGAAGGTCTTCAGGTCTTTCTTGAATGCGAAGATCCTGCGAATCTATGAAAGTGGAGTCTTCTTGAACAAACTCGAAAGGCCCTTTTGCCGCGCATGAAGGGTTTGCGCATACGAAAGGTGCCTTCACGAACTGGCCTGTCTGGTTTACAGGAGTTGTTTCGCCACATCTTTTGCAACGGAAAACTGCTTGCATTACCATGGGACGAACCGCGGTGGACCTAACAATTATGCCTTCAACCATAACCAGTTTTCCGATGTGGTCGGAGCCTAGTCTTCGCAGAGGAGCTGCTTCCAAAAGTTTCACAATTCTAACTGTTACAGCATCTGCCGAAAGCTTTTCAGCATATTCGGGGTCTTCAATGCGCAGTTGGTCGTAAGCGGCGCTATTTGCGTACTTGAGGTATTCATCGGGCTTTTCCAGAAGCACCTCGGCAAGCTCTTGGTCGAAAGTTAAAAGGTCTTCGAAGTCTATGATAAGCGACTTTGCGCCTGAAACTGCCATCTGAGATATTCTTTGGCGATACTTTTCCGTCTTTAAAAATTCTTGAAAAAGCTCTTGAGGGTCTACTGACTCCAGTTCTTCGGTCATTCTTCCTCCACCTTGTGCTCTAATATTTGCTTTCGCCACTCGCTAATAAGCGCGTGAAGCTTATCATAAAGAAATCGTTCTTCCACCGTGAAGTTTCTGAACGCATGTTCAGTCTGGGCGGGAGCTGAAGCTATGGAAACAATTTTTTTCAACCGCGAATTCACAATGTCGCGTGTCAGGTGTCGCGCCTTTTCATATTCCAGAAGTTTTTCAGGGGCTTTCGCAGAATCCTTTTTCAATTCGGCTAAGCATCTTCGAAGCTTTGGGTAGAAGTCCTCTGGAAGCTTCGATATTTGGCCTGCGGTTTGAACGCGTTCAGTCCACTGTATCTTGTTAATTCTCGCGACGAGGTTTTCTTCTTCACGTATTTTGACTATTCCGAATTTTTCAAGCTCTACGGCTACCCAGTAATAAGTCTCATACTCGTTTCCCTCTTCAAAAGGGCCGACAGCCAACCCCGCTATTTTGATTTCTGGCTGATTTCGATTAGCAACAATCCTTGTTGGAACGTTTTCAAAGGCAAAATCTATTTCAGCCATAAACTTCATAGTCTCTTCTTCCATGCAACTCCCTTCTCGCGGTGTTGTAAACTCGTTAATCTGCTATATAAAAAATGTAGTCGAAAAGACTTGAGCTGTTTATCTTTTTTTATAGTATATTGGAACTGGGTGTGCAGCTTACACGAAGATATCAATGAGAAATTTTCTATTTGGGTTAGCAACGCTTAAAAGCTTGTTCTTTTCAGCATCTTTACAAATGTAAAGGTGGGAAGAATGGAGACCAAAAAAAGCCTTTATGAAGAATCACTTAAACCTTTAAAAAACGCTGCAGAAATACTAAGGTTGAGCCCTGATATTGTAGATGTTTTAAGCAGTCACGAAAGAATTTTAATCGTCACAATGCCCGTCAAAATGGACGACGGAAAAATCAAAGTTTTCACAGGCTACCGCGCGCAACACAACACTGCCCGAGGCCCAGCAAAAGGCGGAATACGCTATCACCCTAATGTTTGCCTCGACGAAGTCAAATCGCTTTCTTACTGGATGAGCATAAAAAACGCTGTCGTGGGCATTCCTTACGGTGGTGGAAAAGGCGGAATCACATGCAACCCGAAAGAAATGTCACTAGGAGAACTTGAACGCTTAACAAGAGCATACTCCGCACAAATTGCAAGATTTATCGGCGTAGACAAGGATATCCCCGCACCAGACGTCAACACTAACGCGCAGATAATGGGTTGGATTGCAGACGAATACTACAAGATAATGGGAGAGTACCTGCCAGGCGTAATCACTTCTAAGGCCATTTGCGTAGGTGGCTCAAGAGGACGCGGCACGGCTACTGGACGAGGAGGATATTTCGCAACATTAGAAGCCGTTAAAGCTTTAGGCATCACACTTAAGGGCGCTCGTGTCTCGCTTCAAGGATGGGGAAACGCGGCACAGCCAATAGCCCAATACTTGCACGAACTTGGATGCAAAATCGTTGCAGTAAGCGACTCAACCGCTGGAGTTTACAACCCAGAAGGCATAAACCCGCAAGCCCTTATAGATTACAAGAATAAAACAAAAAGCGTTAAAGGCTTCCCAGGAGCCCAACCAATCAGCACTACTGACCCGCTTACAGTTGACTGTGAAGTGCTTGTGCCTGCGGCTTTGGAGACGCAGATAACTGAGAAAAACGCTGACAAGGTAAAAGCTAAACTCGTTGTCGAGTTGGCAAACGGACCGACAACTCCTGAAGCAGACAAGATACTTCACGAAAAAGGAGTATTCGTAGTTCCAGACGTGCTGGCAAATGCGGGCGGCGTTACAGTTAGCTACTTTGAATGGGTTCAGAACCGCATGGGGTATTACTGGAGCGACGAGGAAGTTGACGAGAAGCTTGGACGCGTTATGGCTGAGGCGTTCCACGACGTGTACGAAACCTACAAGCAATACAAGATAGACATGCGCACGGCAGCCTACGTAACCGCGGTCAAAAAGATCGTAGACGCGATGCGGGCCCTAGGCCGCATTTAGCCACTCAACCTCCTCTATTTTTGCCACAAGCTTAAAGCATTAAAGTACACTATATTCTTGCCATGAGGTAGTGGTGAAAATCATGGATGCACAGTTGGAGGAGTTTATGGAAAAAGCCGTCAGCAACGCCTTAAAACTGGGCGCCAGCTTTACCGAAGTTAAAGGCGAGGACACTAAAACTCTGAACGTCGAGGTTATAAACGGCGAGGTACGCACGGTTTCGCAGATCAGCAATGTGGGAGTTGGCGTGAGGGTTTTCTGCAAGAAAGGAAGTGGTTTTTCCTTCTCGAATGTTCTAGACGAAAAAAGCGTTTTTAGCGCGGTTGAGATGGCCATGAGGATTGCGCGGGCTTCAGCTAAAAAGATGCTGATTAACGTCAAGATTGCTCCTGCAAGCACGTTAACAGAGGAGAAAACAACCAGCGTGACTAAGCATCCTAGAGAGGTCCCGCTTGACGAGAAGAAGGAGTTGTGCCTTAGACAGTGCAAGACGGCTATGGAGACTGGCAAGAGTATATCAAACGTCACTAGCAATTACGGCGAATACCATGGCACTATAGCCTACTGCAACAGTGAAGGCACAAAAGTTTCTTACGAACCACTCTTGGTTGGCTTGGCAGTCAGATGTGTAGCAAAGAAGGGCAAGACTATCACGGACGCCAGAGATGCTTATGGCGGATGCGAAGGTTTAACCCTCTTTGAAGAAGAGCAGCATACGCCTGAAGCGATGGCGGCGAACGCGGCAAAGTGGGCTGTGGAAAAGCTTGGAGCGAAGCCTTCGCCTGCAGGCAAGTTTGACGCGCTGATTGATTCAAGGCTGGCGGGCGTGCTTGCGCACGAGTCTTTTGGGCATTTGTCTGAAGGCGACTTTGTCGCGATTGGAGCATCCCCTTTGTCGGGCAAGATTGGTCAGCGCCTTGGCATGGACATCGTAACCATTATTGACGAGGGATTGCCCGAAAAAGGCGGATACAAAATTCCTTTTGACGATGAAGGAGTCCCATGCCGCCGTGTTGAAATCCTAAAGAATGGAGTTATGAACTACTATCTTAACAGCAGAAAAACGGCGGGAATCCTAAAGGCGCAGCCCACGGGAAACGCTCGAAGCCAAGACTACTCTTTTGAGCCCATTGTGAGAATGCGGAACACCTATTTTGAGGCTGGCGAATCCAAAGTTGAAGAAGCCTTAAGCGAGCTTAAAAAGGGAATCTACGCAATTGACACCGCTGGCGGGCAGGTGGAAGACACGGGCAACTTTCTATTCAAAGCCGTGCGGGGCTACTGGGTTGAAAACGGCGAACTGAAATATCCGCTGAGAGATGTGGCGCTGACGGGAAACATTCTTGAACTTCTCAAAAACGTGCGCGCCGTCTGCAACGACCTGCAAATATCTACCACACCTTTTGGCGGATGCGGAAAAATGAATCAGAGAGCCTTCGTCGGGACAGGAGGCCCGCACATGCTTATCGAGAACGTTCTTTTCGGAGGTTCTGCCTAATGGAGCAACAACTACTGGAAACAGGGAAGAAGGCAGTTGCGCATGCGCAGAAACTTGGCGTTGACGAGGCTGAAGCCTTTCTATACACTGAAAACCAGACTTCGGTGACTTTCGTGGGAGGCGTTTTCGCCTCTAGAGGCGGAGCAGTGAAGGGCCTTAAAGGAGCCTTCGTGAAGGCCGTTGAGTTTTGGCTTAAGAAAAAGGGAATGCCCATAATCACAAGTGGCATAAAGGCGGGCGTCGGCATCCGCGCAGTGGCAAACAAGGCGATGGGTTTTGCCAGCGTATCAAGCATTGAAGAAGCAAAGGTTTTGGAGGCCGTGGAAGAAGCGGTTAAGATAGCCAAAATTAGGCCGCCAGACCCAAACTGGTTTTCGCTGCCAGACCCTAAAAAGCCTGGCGAAAGCGGAATTTTTGACCAGAAGGTCGCGGATTTGGACATTGAAAGAATGTTAAACATGTGCTCTGAAGGCTGTGTTACCGCGGCGGACTACGACAAAAGAATAACCCAAGCTATGACGATGGCGACTGCCACCTCGGCTACCTTTGCAGTGGTGAACTCTCATGGCGTGGAGGTTTCGGACAAGAAAACAACTTTCACCGCAGGCTTTTCCACCAAAGCAAAAGCAGGAACCGAAGAGGTCTCAAGCACGGACTTCGTTTCCTCAAGAAAACTTGTCGAAGACCTTCGCCCAATCGCTAGAAACGCGGCAGAAAGAACCATTGCATGCATAGGTAAGAGGGCGCTTCCAGAAAAACACATTGGCCCTGTCGTGTTTGAGAATACGACGTGGACCGAACTCTTCTCAGTCATTTTCACTTACGGCATTTCCGCCTTGAACCGTCAGGAAACCCGTTCAGTTTACAAGGGAAAAATCGGAACCAAAGTGGCGAAAGAAGAAGTTACCATAGTGGACGACGGAACACTAACCGAGGGCTTTGGGACTGCAAAAATCGATGATGAAGGTGTTCCTCAACAAAAAACAACAATAATCGAGAAAGGAATCCTCGCAAACGTTCTTTATGACAACTATACCGCGAAACGCGAATCGCGCGAAAGCACTGGAAACGCACATCGTCACGGACGTGTAACCGCGCCGTATGCCACCGCCGTATCAATAACGCCTTCAAACTTAACCCTCATGCCAGGCAAAGGCGGCTTGCAGGACCTTGTAGGCGAGGTGAAGGAAGGCGTACTTGTCAAGGGTTCGTTGATAGGCGCTTTGCATTCTAACATGATAACGGGAGATTTCTCGGTCGGCGCCGAGAACGCCTTCAAAATAGAAAATGGGCAGGTTGCCTACCCGATAAAGGCTTGCACTGTAGCGGGAAACCTCTACGAAGCCCTAAACGCAGTAATAGCCATTGGAAACGATGCGAAGCCCGCCATGAACTTCATATGCCCCTCAATCGTAATAGACAAAATCGTAGTCTCCACCTAGCTCCTATCCTTTCTCAACTTTTCTTGTCAATAGCATTTATTAGCAGTCTCCCTAAATACTGCATAAGAGAAGAAAAGGAGAGTCAAAGTTGAGTTTTGAAATGTGGGCAGAAAGATACAGGCCAAAAACGCTTGGCGACATGGTTAACCAGAAAGAAATTGTGGAACGCCTCAAAAGCTTCGTGAAATCAAGAAACGTGCCGCATTGCATTTTTGCTGGGCCGCCTGGAACCGGCAAAACCACGGCCGCGCTTTGTTTGGCACGAGACCTTTATGGTGACGCTTACCGAGAGCACATCATGGAGTTAAACGCGAGCGATGAGAGAGGAATAAATGTTGTTCGTGAAACCGTGAAGACTTTTGCACGCGTCAAATCCATCGGCGAAATTCCCTTCAAAATAATGATTCTTGACGAAGCTGACAACATGACGTCGGACGCGCAGCAGGCTTTGAGGCGAACCATGGAAAGATACACTGAAACGTGCAGGTTTATCTTGTGCGCGAACTACAGCGGAAAAATAATAGAGCCCATTCAGTCAAGATGCGCCCCGTTCCGCTTCACGTTTTTGCCAAGAGAAGAACACGACAACTTCCTTAAGCACATAGCTCAGGAAAACAAGCTGAAACTACTTGACGACGGGTTAGACGCCATCTTCGAAGTCTGCGGCGGCGACCTGAGAAGAGCCATAAACACCCTTCAAGCAGCGGCCTCCATCGGAAAACCCATCGATGCAAAAGTGGTTTTCTCAATAACTGGAAGAGCCAGCCCCGCAGACGTCCAAAAAATGATTAAAACGGCAATGGAAGGCAAATTCGTAGACGCAAGAAAACAGATGCGAGACATGATACAGAAATACGGGGTGGCTGGCACCGACCTTATACGCCAGATCCACACGGAACTTTTCAAGGCTGAAATCCCTGAGCAGTGGAAAATAAAGCTTGCAGATGTTGTCGGCGAAGTTGACTATAGACTTGTTGAAGGAGCAGACGAGGAAGTTCAACTAAGCGCTTTGCTGGCAAGGCTTGTCGAAGCGGGCGCGGACATGAGAAAAACTGGTTAGGTGCAACCCGTTGTATGCAGCGTGGACCGTGAAGTACCGACCTAAAACCTTGACAAAGGTGATAGGCAATAAAGAATCAATCCAGAAACTGGTTGAATGGGTAAAGTCGTGGGAAAAGGGAACGCCAAAAAAGAGAGCCGCGTTCTTGTATGGACCGCCGGGCGTGGGCAAAACTGTTGCTGTTGAAGCGTTGGCTAACGATTTCAACATGGAGTTTGTGGAGAAAAATGCTAGTGATTATCGAACAGAAGACGCGGTGAACCGTTTCGCTGGGCTTGCTTCACAGTTCGGCTCGCTTTTTGGAAGAAAAAGGATAATCTTGCTCGACGAGTTGGATGGGCTCACGGGAACGGCTGACAAGGGCGGAGTGAAAGCAATCACGGAAATCGTGAAAAACGCACAGTGCCCCATCGCGCTGATTTCCAACAACGCCTACGACCCACGGTTCGTGAACCTGCGCAACTACTGCCTACTGCTTGAGTTCAAGAAACCCCCAGCAGGCGAAGTCGCGAAGCTCTTAGCAGACATCTGCAAAAACGAAGAGATACAGGCTGATGAAAAGGCGCTAAAGTTTATTGCTCAACGCTCAGAAGGCGACGTCCGCTCCGCGGTAAACGACCTCCAAGCTTTGGCTCAAGGAAAGCACACGCTTAGCTACGAGGATGTTTCTTGGCTCGGCTACAGAGACAAACAGGAAAGCATTTTCAACGTGCTACGCATGATAATCTACGGAAAGACGTGCTCCAGCGCGAAACAGGCAGTAAACATGGCTGACGTGGACGTCGACATGCTTTTTGAATGGATATATGAAAACGTCCCCGACCACCTAAACGACGCGCACGACCTTGCCAACGCGATGGACGCTCTTGCCATTGCAGACGTTTACCGAGGAAGAATCCACTCCACGCAAGACTGGAGCTTCACCCGTTACGTTATAGATTTCATGACTGCAGGTGTTGCAATGGCTCGGCGCAACAGCAAAACTTCAGGTTGGATACCTTTCAAATTTCCAACCCGTATCCAAATGCTTTCCAAATCAAGAGCAGAACGCGCAACCGCGTTAAGCATAGGACACAAAATCAAGCGGAGATGCCACGTTTCAGCCTTCAGAGCCTCAAAAGAAATTGTGCCCTACATTAAAATCATATTCAAGAATAACGTGGAAATGGCAGCGGGGCTTGCAAAGTGGCTCGACTTGGACGCGGAAATGATCTTGCATCTTGCTGAAAGTGAAGAGAAAGCTGAAGAAATAACTAAACTGCTGGGCTAGTGAATTTTGCTTCCTTCCGCGATGTCCTTTTCTGGCTGCAGAAGCACAACATTCCCCCTGTCGTCTTCAGCAGCAAACACCATGCACTGCGACTCGACACCCATCATCTTCCGCTTTTGAAGGTTCAAAATAAACGCGCATTTCCTGCCAACTAAGCTCTCAGGTGTATAGTGCTGAAGAAGCCCAGCCACAGCTTGCCTCTTTTCGGAACCGAAATCTACAATCATCCTGATGAGGTTTCTTGAACCTGCAATGTGACTTGCTTCGACGATTTTGCCAACACGCAAGTCAAGCTTCTGAAACTCTTCGAAGGGTATCTCCATTTCTGTGCACCTATCCCAAGTTTCACGTTTAAACGATTATTAAGTTTTGTGCGCTTTTCGGGCTTGCTTAGTTTTATGCACCTTTTTTGCCACACCTTCCCAGCCTTCGACCGCCTTCGAATGAACTATTTCGAAGGCCTCCTTCGAATTTAACCCAAACAGTTCTTCGCCAACAGCCTTTCGAGCAAGATAAGCCGCGGCGCTCAAGACTTCGCCGTTCAAACGCGAATCAGCAAAATCCGCAAGATGACAAACTAGAGCCTCTACCGTTCGGGGTTTTACTGGGCCGTAGGCTCCGTGGTGAGCAGAAACCACGTGAACAAGCTCAAGGGGGAAGCCTCGACGTATAAGCTCCGAAGTTGCTATTGACGTGTGGTCCAAATAGGTGCCTAACTGTGTTGATTCGTAGCCGCCTCCGCTTCTCTCCGCATACGTGATCGTCTTGAAAAGGTCATGTAACAAAACACTTGCGACAACAAGGTCGCGGTTAACCTTTCCGTGATAAACCTTTTCTACCGAATCGCACATTGCCAAGGCGATTCTCACTGTTGAGGCTACGTGTTCTACGTAGCCGCCTGCGTAAGAGTGATGGTGTGTTTGTCCGGCAGGCGCTTTGTCAAGTGGCAAACCAGTGTGCCGTTTGTTTTCTATTGTGAAGTAAGGGTTGCTTAGCAGTTCAACAACTTTTTCTCTAAGGCGCTCATCGCGAATTTTGTTTACTAAGGTTTTTAGTTTGGAGTTGAGCAAGTTGAACCCTTGTCTGTAAAAGTTGCTTATGGGATATGGATTTTTCGTTTTTCCCTTGTTGCGGCCTCGTGTGCCTTTAAAAGAGGCTCTGGAACGCGATGATTTTGAACGCAATCCATGACGAGCTTAATGGCTGTTTCCAAAGAGACCATGTGGCCAACGCTAACCCAAAGTGGCTTACAACCCCGTTTTGTAACCACAGAGGCGCCGACAACCTTGCCTTCATGCTTAAGAAAGGCTATGTTGCTATTGACCCCGGGAGGCTCAACCGTGCCGAAGAGCCTGTTTTTGGCAACACCTATTGTAGGCTTATTAAGAACAAGCCCAAGGTGGCTTGCGAAGCCGCAACGGTAGGGATGAGCTAAGCCTTGGCCGTCGACGAGAAAAATATCTGGCTGGGTTTGCAGTTTTTTGATACTCGCTACGACTGGGGGAAGTTCTCTGAAGGAAAGCAAAGTGGGAATATAGGGAAAGCGTGTTTTGCACACGGCAGTTTGGGCTTCAACAAGCTTAAATGAACCGAATTCCAAGACGACCACTGCGCCAATAGACATGCTTCCCGCGTAAGCTACATCTACACCTGCGACGAAACGCATTTCACTTGGCAAACGGTCTTCAGCAATGATTTTTTTCGAGAGCTGCAACTGAGCCTTGTGTGCTTTTGAAATGGGAAAGCGTGGTGGTCTTGTTTGAAGATTCATTACGGCCTGCCCGTGGAACTGTACGAGGCTCGTTCCCTTTTTCGCAGAGTTTTCTCAAAGTTTTTCAGGCTTTTTTCTAGCGAGTTTCTCCTTATCTCTTGAGTTACGTCGCCACGGGTTATTTCGATGATTTTTCTGGCCACGTCACATTTTCTGCGCAACCCTGAAACAAGCATGTAGGCTTCGTCTAAGGCTAAAAGTTCGACGTAGATTTCATCCATTGTTTTTAGGCATTTTTCAGCTTTTTTGGCGTCGCCTTTGCGGAGCGCGTCAAGAGCGACGCGTCGGTATTCGCCTATGACGTCGGCTAGGCCAAGCACGTAATCTTCGGGGGGCACTCCTATTTCTTTTGGGGAGAGAAAACTGTTTTCTTCAGTTAGTTTGAGGAAGATGTTGGCTTCGGCGTATTCTTGGCAAGCCGCGTCGTATAGGCCGCTGTAGACTATTTCTGGATGCTCTTTGCCGGTGGCGTTTAGTTCGTTTATTAGGTTTTTTGCTTTTGCGAGAAGCTGCTGTGCTTGCTTCTTTTTTGACTGGTGGATTAGAAGTATGGCTTCTTTTGAGAGGCTTGTGGCTTTTCGCATCGAGTTTTGGGCGGTTTCGCGTATTTTTTCCTTTTTTTCTAACTTTGTTTTTAGTTTTTCCAAAACTGTTTTCAAATTGGCCACGTGCCTGCACCTGTGGCTTTAAGGTATGCAAAGACGGGTATTTATTGTGTTTCCAGAAAGCTGAAAGGTTAGGGTTTGGGGTTTGGTTCTTTCCAGTTCTCTATGAGTAGCTTGGTGGTTTCTCCAATTTTGAAGCTTACTTTGACGAACATAGAGGTTTCGACTTTGAAGGGGAACATGCTGTCTTCGACTAGGTCTTTTGGGAGGTAGATCAGGTATTTGCCGTCTTTTCTTCGAAAGAGGCGCCCTCTTCCTTCGCTAACCATGTTATACACTTTGATTTAATTTTTAGTTTAAAAATAGAATTTTTGTATTAAAGTTTTGTTCTCAAACTATTCATTTGCAAGAAATCACTTATGACACGACTAGCAGTCAGCTGCATCATTTGAAAAATATTTAAGGGAACTTTGCGAGCAGCACGACACGGCTTTCTCTTGACTCGTTAATAAAATTATAGCCAGTTTCAGCCGCAAGTTGCTGCCCAAACAAACGAATCTCGTCGTGGCTCGGCATGTTTTCAAAGTTTAAGCGCAACCTCGAGAAGCCCACATGCATGTATGCTTTGGGTTCGATGAATGTGGGTTTGGCTTTATTGACGAGCTTGGCGTAGCCTTCAATGTTTTTCATGTTTACGCCACGCGCGAGGGTTATTCGGAGGACAGTGGGACATTTGAAGCTTGGCAGAAGCTGCAATGTCCTGTTTAATCGTTCCCACGCGTTTGGAAACTGTGGGCGGCAGACCTCTTTGAATGTTTCTTCATTAGGCGCGCAGGTTGATATGTAAAGCTGAGTTGGCTCTACACCCAGCTTGGTTAAGGCGATGGGGGTGGTTCCGTTGGAAACCAGAAAGCTCGTGAACCCTTTTTTGTGGTAAGCGCGGATGAGCTCGCCCAAGTGTTCGTAAAGGGTTGGTTCTCCAGTGAGGCTGATTGCCACGTGCCTAGGATGCTGTGCTTCCTTAAATTTCTGAGGGTCGGTTTTTGGGTTGGCTTTGTATCCGCTGAGGATAGCTTGTTGTATTTTGATGCTTGCTTCAACTATCTGCTCGGGTTCGTCCCAGCTTGGCAGTTCAAGTTCGTTCCATTTGAGGTTGAGGTCTCCGCTTTGGGCTCTCCAGCAGAAGAGGCACTGTTGGGTACAATAGTAAAGCGCAGGCGTCATCTGGATGCACTGGTGCGTCTTTATTCCATAGAATTTTTGCTTATAGCAAGGTCTGCCGTTGACTAGGGTTTCGTGGAACCATCGGCATCTTTTGACGGCGGAGTGGTGCCCGATAAGGTGATACCTCTGTTTTTTCAGTGTTTGCCTGAGGGCTTCAGGTATAATGCGGTTAAAGTTTGTTCACCTGCCTTTTTGGGGGCGAGAGCATTTTAGAGGTGATTAAGAATGTGGTAAAACTCTGTAATAAAGAGTTCATTTTGCAAAGCAGTATTCGGTTTTCTGGAACCCGGAGCAGAGTTTGGCAACATCTCTTTTGATACTGTTTGGCGATTCCTTGTCTATTAATGTTCTTTTTAGCAATTCAGCAATTTTGAGCATTTCAGGCTCTTTCATCCCGCGCCTAGTGACCTCGCACGTGCCTAGCCTAACTACGCAATCGGCTATTATGTTGGCTTGCTGAAGCCTTTCCGCGACCACGCGGCCCTTCTCGTAAGAACCATAATCCAAGATTAGCTGATGCGATCGTGTAAACCCTTGTTGCTCGCAGATAACGGGGAAACCGTAGTCGCTTAAAGTTTTGGCTAAGGCTTGAGAGTTTCGGATGAGTTGTGTTGCGTAGGCTTTGCCGAACTGCTTCATTTCAGCCAAAGCCAAGGTTAGGGCGGCTATGCGGTTCCAGTGGGCGTTGTCCACAAAGGCGGGGTAAATCTTTTCTTTCAACAGTTCGCCATGCTCCTTATCAGCCAGTATTATTCCCCCTTGAGG
>JAWAPV010000003.1:0-22401 GCA_038894255.1 Bathyarchaeia archaeon | reverse complement strand
TGCAAGCCACGACGGCAACCCCAAGCAAAAAGTGGAGATAATCGAAAAAATCGACGAGACAATAGGCTACTTACTAAACGATGTTGATTTGGGTTCAACCTACATCGCGGTGACCGCCGACCACACCACATCCTCTGCCACAGGCAACCATGAAGGCGACCCTGTTCCCGTAGCCATAACAGGGCCGGGAGTCCGCCGTGACGACGTTAGCGAGTACGATGAAAGAAGCTGCGCGAAGGGGGGGCTCCACCGTCTAAGAGGCGTGGATTTGATGCCTGTACTGATGAACTTTCTTGGCAAAACCGCGAAATTTGGCTCTTGACTTTGTAACCGTTTGTTTCTTACTGGATTTGCACGAGCCGCCATTCCCTATAGTCGGTGACCACTTTTCCGTAGCCTCTTAGCATCTTGTCGGTTTCAGCGTCTCCAGTGTCCACTCTCAAAACTCCGCCTTCGATGCTTTGAAGCTTGTTTTTGGTTGCCAACACCAGTATGCGTTCTCTTCCTACCCGCTTAATAATCTCGGGGCTTATCTGCTGGTTGCCTCTTCCAAGCAGAATTCCCTGACGCCCAATCGGCGAAAGAACTATCCAAGTGTTTCCCCAGTCCTTGACTTCTTCCAAAATTCGTTTTTCATCAACGTCAAGCACCACCTTCCCTTTTAGAAAAAGGTCTACACCTAAAACGGTTTTCTCCACGCCCAAAAGCGTCGCAACCTGCTTAACCGTGGTGCCTGGGCCGAGAATAAAAGTTGCGTCCCGCGGCATTTCCTCTACTACGAATCGGGCGATTGCCAGCTGGTTATCCTTCTCGTCAACTGTTTCGGGGCTCACTTGTTTGCTACCTTGAATGTGCGCTGGAATAAACGGCCCTTTCAAAAAGCCGTAGAGCTTGACTGCAAAAGTGTCTTTTCGTATGGCTTCTTCATCCGCGTCCATGACCTCAAACTCGGCAAAGTCAACCTGCTTCTCAGCCAAAGCCAAAACAACGTCTGCCGCGTCTGAAGGGCTAACTGCAAATATGCCGCTGTACATTTTTACCCCTGAAGGAACCCCCAAAACAGGTATCTGCTCTAGGCCTTTCATTGCGTCAAAAATGTCTCTTGCTGTGCCGTCTCCTCCAACAAAAACTATCAAATCCACACGCTCTTTCACCAACAGCCTAACCGCCGTCTTGGTGTCCTCAGCACTCGTAGCCTTTTCCAGCGTCATTGGCAAAACTTTGCAGTCGAGACCTGTTTTTCTAGTTTCGTCCTCGCCCATTATCCCGGGGCATGTTAAAAGTGTCAGCGGCTTTCCTTCCATGCACGCTTTCAGTTTGAGCAAAAATTCCTCTGCCCTTTTCGGAGCAACAGGCTTGGCGCCTCTAGCCACTGCTTCTGCTACTATGTTGTCTGTTCCTTTAAGGCCTACTTTTCCACCCATTCCAGCAATAGGGTTGACGATGAGCCCAAGCTTCATACTTCTTCACTAACAATGCAATCTTTTTCTGAAAACCCTTATATCTGCTTGTTCCAGAATTTCGCTTTCTCGAACCGACAAAGGTGGTGTCTGTCAATATGAACAAGATTATGGTTACTGGAGCTACTGGCCAGATTGGCTCGGAGCTTGTTATGGAACTGCGGAAAAGGTATGGCGGCGAAAACGTTGTTGCCGTTGGCCACAGCAGAAAACCAAGCGACTTGGTGCTTAACTCTGGCCCTTACGAGTCAGTTGACGTTACCGAGCGAGAAAAAATCGCCAAAATTGTTGATCAGTACAGCATAGGCACAATTTACCATCTTGCCGCGCTTCTCTCAGCTACTGGCGAACAGAAACCTCAGCTGGCATGGCAGGTTAACATGAACAGCCTCTACCATGTGCTTGAAATTGCAAGAGAACAAAAAATACGAGTGTTCTGGCCAAGCTCAATCGCGGTTTTCGGTCCAACAACCCCGAGGAAAAACACTCCTCAAGACACCGTTCTAATTCCAACAACCATGTACGGCGTCACCAAAGTGGCAGGCGAACTGCTCTGCAACTACTACTTCCTCAAATATGGCTTAGATGTGCGAAGCGTGCGCTACCCGGGCATAATCAGCAGCGAAACCTTGCCGGGCGGCGGAACCACGGACTACGCGGTGGAGATTTTTTATGAAGCGATTAAAAACAAGAAGTACACGTGTTTCGTGAGGGCAGATACTGTTCTGCCCATGATGTACATGCCTGACTGTCTTAAGGCTACGATTGACGTGATGGAGGCAGACTCGTCGAAGATAAGGTGCAGGACAAGCTATAACATCGCGGGGATCAGCTTTTCTGCTGCAGAGCTGGCTGCAGAGATCAAGAAGCACATTCCCGAGTTTAAAGTGGAATACAAGCCTGACTTTAGGCAGAAAATTGCGGATTCTTGGCCTATGACCATAGACGACAGCGTGGCTCGGAGAGAATGGGGTTGGAAGCCTGAATATGACTTAGAAGCGATGACTAAGGATATGATTGATAAGCTTACGGCGAAACTGTCAAGAAAGAGTTAAGAGAAGGCACAAGAAACTAGGAATGGATGGAGGATAAAGTAACATGCGAAACCCGACATCATTTTTACGCGAAGAATATGAAGATTTGGTGAAGAACGAGCTTGACTGGAAACTGCGAGTCCTGCACGGACCAAGCGCTCCATGGTGCAATGTTGACGGGAAAAAGGTTTTGATGTTCTGCTCCAACAACTACCTAGGCTTAAGCAACCACCCCAAACTGAAGGAAGCCGCCATAAAAGCGGTTCAAACCCACGGAGCAGGGTCTGGCTCGGTGCGTCCCATCGCTGGAACCATGGACATTCACGTGGAACTTGAAAAGCGTCTTGCCAAGTTCAAACATGCAGAAGCCTCACTTGTGTACCAGACAGGTTTTGCCGCTAACGCTGGGTTAATCCCGCAGCTTGCTGGCAAGGGAGACTTAATAATCAGCGACGAGCTTAACCACGGCAGCATAATCGACGGCGTTAGGCTGTCCCACGCGGAACGGGCAGTCTACAAGCATTCTGACGTTGCTGACTTGCGTCGAGTTTTAGAAGAAAGCGAAAAGCACTCTCCACCGTACAGGCGGATTCTGATAATCACCGACGGCGTGTTTTCCATGGACGGGGACATAGCGCCCTTAGACGAAATAGCAGCCGCAGCAGCGGAACACGGAGCCATGGTCTACGTTGACGATGCCCACGGCGAAGGAGTGCTTGGCGAGGGCGGAAGAGGCATTGTTTCCCACTTCAAACTCGGCAGAGACAAAGTTCACGTCGAGATGGGAACCTTCTCAAAGGCTTTCGGCGTTGTCGGCGGCCACGTTTCAGGCTCAAAAGACCTTGTTAACTTCGCCTACAACAAATCAAGAACATGGCTTCTCAGCGGCTCACACCCGCCTGCGGTAGCCGCCGCGTGCATCGCCGCGATTGACGTGCTGGAAAACGAGCCTCAACACGTGCGAACCCTGTGGGAGCACACCCGCTACTTCAAAAAGGCCATGAAAGACTTGGGCTTCAACATGGGCAACAGTCAAACGCCAATCACGCCCATAATTGTTGGCGAGAGCGGTGTCGCAAAGAAGCTGAGCGCAAGGCTTTTCGAGGAAGGAGTTTTCGCTTTGCCAATCGTTTATCCGATGGTTGCCCGAGACAAGGCGCGCATAAGAACGATTATGAATGCTGCCTTGACGCGGGAAGATTTGGACTTTGCGATAGGCGCGTTTGAAAAAATAGGAAAAGAACTGAAAATAATATAGTGCGCGCAGCTCTCTTTTTCTTTAGATGGTTCCTTAACTGGTTAGTGGCAACATTATTTAACGGAAAAATATTTACCAATCAATGTTTGAGTTCCTTTAACGAAAAGGGTTTCTTTTGCAAGTGGAAATCTAGATTGCGGTTCTTCTTGCTTTGTCTATTGCTTGAAAAGCAAGCTCCTTGTCGCCTTTAGCCATCTCAACTTCGGTTTTCAGTATTTTCGGGTTCATTGGACAGTTTTTGGAAACTTGCTTAATGAACTCCCTCATTTCTTCTTCGTTCAAATGGCAACTTAAAGTCAGTTCTTCTATGATTTTCTGCGAAGAGGTCGCGTCTCCATGGCAGCTTTCGTTCAATTCTTCCAAGGCTGATTCAAGGAACTTTGCGCTTAAACCACACTGGGAACTCAGCTTTTCAGCCCACTTCTTTTGGTTAGCCAACTTTTTCACTTCCTCAGCATCAATCTCCTTGTAGGCTTTATTATTTAAACCTTAATTTTGAAAAGAGGATTTTGCCAACAATTTCCAAGAAGTAGCAGGTTTGCTTTTGCTTAAGTGGTCTTAGCCGCGCAACTTTGCCAACGCTGCGTCCACATCTTGTAGCCCAAGTTTTCTAAGGACTTCAGTTTTCGGTATTCCCTTCTCGTCCCACCCAGCCTCTGCATAATATTTCTTTTTGTCTTTCTCCACTCTCGCTTTGTCAGCTGCCTTACCCTTGTACGGCCCTGTGGGTAAGGGCTCGTAGAACCTTGGCGGGTTATCGTCGTCTGTTTCAGGGTTCCATCTTAGGTCGGGGCCTCCGAGCAGTAGCATGGCTCTCTGGAGCTGCAGTATTCTCAAAGCCTTTATGTTGCTCCATTCTTTTAGTGGCAGTTCCACGCCTGTGACTGCTTTGTAGAGGGCGAATTTTGTTTTGGTTGCTATGCTGAAGCTGTTGAAGTTGCAGAAGACGCCTGAATCGTTGAATATTTCCCAAACTTCGCTTCCGTGTCCGTCTATAGGTATGTCGGTTGTTGAAGTGTGGTCTCCGCATTGTACGGAGCAGGCATAGGCTATTTTGCTTGGGTAGTCTTTTTCGCTTCTAATTCCATGCGCTCCAACTGCTATTCCCTTAGCTTGCACCGCGTACTTTAGCACGTCGGTCTTCTTCATTTTCCCGATTTTCACGGCCGCGCGGTAGGTTCCCTCAGCTAGCAAGTCGCCAATCCCCTCTCTTTTTGAAATTTTTTTTGCTAGTTCCGCAAAAGCCTCGGCGTCGCCCCACTTTAGGCTTATGCCGTCCAAATCCTCTTTCGTCAAGACGCCTCTTTGATAAAGCTCGGCTGTGAAGCCAAGCACGTTGCCCGTTTGTATTCCGCACAGGCCTAAATCGTCGATGAGAGAGGTTAGAAACACGTTTTCTTCGGGAGTGAATATTCCGAGGTTTGGTCCAAGATAAGCTTGAAGCTCGTAGTCAGGGTTGTCTGTGATTGCCCCCTTGAACTTGCCGTTCTTCACCATGGCAATCTTTAGGCAGCATGTGGGACAGCCGAAGTCGCTCCAATACTGTTTTATCCACATTCTGCTCTCAAACTGGTCCACGCCGAAGCTTTTCTCGTCATGCCACTCTTCCTGCCAGTTGCGAATGGGCTCTGAACTGGTTTTGGCTCCCACCTCGTAGCCGGCCGCGCCTGTTCCCCATCTTCTCCACAAGTCGGCCTCGTAAACCTCTTCGCAAATCTGCTGGATAAGCCTCTTTACGGCTTTCATGTTTTTGACTTCAGGCAACGGTCCAGTGCCTTTAACCGCCACGGCCTTAAGCTTCTTAGACCCCATAACCGCACCGTAGCCCCCGTAACCCGCAGCATGAGTCCATTTGGCTGCAACAACAGCGGTGCGGACAAGGTTTTCTCCCGCTGGGCCTATGTAAAGCATTGAAGGCTCTCTCCACGCGCCGTATCGCGGGAAGCGTTTTTGCAGAAGCTCTCGGCACTCCTTTGTTAGGATTGCAACTGTTTCTTTTGCGTCTTTTCCCCAAACGTGGCTTGCGTCTCTGATTTCCACATCAGAATCTTTTATGAAAAGGTAAACAGGCTTTTCTGCTTCGCCTGAAACGACGATGCCGTCGTAGCCTGCGCACCGAAGCTCGACACCGAATTCTCCGCCAACCGTAGAGCCGACCATGCCTAGGCTCTGGGGAGACTTTCCTGAAACGCATGTTCTGCCTCCGGGGAAATAGCCTGTTAGCGGCCCGGTTAGGAAAAGGAGAAGATTATCTTTTTTCAAAGGGTCTATTTTTTCCCATCTGCTTCCAAGCCTTTCCCAGAGAATTTTGGCGGCTAGGCCTCGGCCTCCAACATAGTTTTCCAAGGTTTCTTCGTCAAGTTCTGTTTCTTTGATTTTGCCCGTGGAAAGGTTGACTTCGAGAAGTTTACCTGCGTAGCCGTAAATCATAGAAATTCCTCCGCTTTCTGTCCGTACATTTTCGTGGCCAAGTTCTTTGAGATTTCTTCGGGGGTGCGCGCGTAAAGCTTGTAAGAGTGCCCCCTTCTGGTAACGGTTTTCAGCACGTTCCATCCGCCTTCACGGCAGACTTTAACGCATTGCGGGTCGCCCTTGCATAAATCGCAAATTACAACGTGCTTTTCCGTGGGGTGCATGTGCGGCACTTTGCCTGGACATGCGTCTATGCATTTTCCACATGCCGTGCATTTTGCGTTGTTAACTAAAACTGCGCCTGTGCTTTTGCTTACGGATAAGGCTTTGAAGGGGCATGCTTCTACGCATGGGTAGTCTTGGCATTGGGCGCAGAAGTGGGGGAACTCGGCGCCTGGGACGAGCATGAATACTCTTATTCTCGAGGCTTCAGGCCATATGCGGTTTTCGTGTGCGAGCGAACAGGCTATTTCGCATTTTCTGCATGCGCTGCATTTTGAGAGGTCTCTTGCTATCCAGATTTGCTCCTTCTTCTTCGCCAAGGCTGCAGCGTCTCCTCATAAATGGTATAGGGTCATTAAAATTGTTCTTTGATTTAAGTGTGGTGCTGGTTTTGCTGATAGCTTTAAGTGTAGCTTGTTTGTTTCAGTTTAGACAAGCATGCGAAGGGTGGAAGAGTATAGGTTGGCAACGTGGTACGAGCTTGCGGGTGTTTTGACGCTTTCGTTTTCTCTGAACTTTATTCCGTTTACTGGACCTTCCAACCTTTTCATAGCCTACAACATTGCAATCGCAATCAAGGTTGAGCCTTGGATTGTGGGTTTGCTAGTTGCGTTGGGCTCGGCTTTGGCCAAGTTCGTGCATTACATTGTCACGTTCTTTATTGGTCGTTTCATGAGCGAAACATGGAAGAAACGCGTGGACGAGAGAGGAACGAAACTCAAGCGTTGGGCTGCTTTGGCTCTTTTTCTGGTTGCCGCCTCTCCTCTGCCAGACGAGCCTGTAATTGTTCCACTTGGCTTGACAAGGTATAATCCTGCCAAGTTTTTCCTTGTCTACTTCGTGGGCAAACTGACGATAACCATTGCGGGAGCATATCTTGGTAGCGTTAGTCAGCAAGTTTTTAGTCAATGGATAAGCGACGAAGCTTTGATGGTTGCGTCCATAGTCCTTACTGTGCTTGCTACCATATTGCTGTTCAAGTTCGACGTCGGAAAGGTTGCTGAACGCTTTCTGAAAAGAAAAGTGGAACTCTAACGCATTTGCGGTTCTTGATAACCTTCAATTTTGGTAATAGGAGACTTTAAAACGGCAAGAAGACACAATTGCTAACAGAGGAAGCTGATTATCCAAATCAGTATTTCAGCACAAAGGTGAAGAAAAACTGAGAGTAATTGCTGACCTGCACATTCACGGCCGCTTCAGCCGAGCTACAAGCGAAAAGATGAGCATAAAGGAGATTGCCCGCTACGCTCGGATTAAAGGCTTAAACCTTGTCGGCACTGGAGACTTTACGCATCCACAGTGGCTCAGAGAAGTGCAAAGCAACCTTGTCCAAGAAGCAGGCACAGGACTATGCCGAACTGCAGACAATGCAACAGCAGACGTTTATTTTATGATAACAGCAGAGGTAAGCACAATCTTCACTTTTGAAAACGAGATTAAGAAAGTTCACCACGTAATTTTAGTCCCAGACATCGAAAGCGCGGTTCAAGTTAACGAGAGACTAGCCAAGTACGGCGACTTGGCTGCTGACGGTCGGCCAACTTTGCAGATGAACGCGGCCCATTTGGTAGAAGAAGTCATGGAAGTTTCCAGCAAAAACATGGTTTTTCCTGCCCACGCGTGGACGCCGTGGTTCAGCGTTTTCGGCGCGTTCAGCGGCTTCAACAGCGTTGAAGAGTGCTATCAAGATATGACTAAGAAGATTTATGCTTTAGAGACTGGGCTTTCGTCTGACCCGCCTATGAACTGGCGTTTAAGCAAGCTTGACAGTTACGCTTTGGTTTCGAACAGCGATAGCCACAGTTTTTGGCCTTGGCGCATCGGGAGAGAAGCCAACGTGTTTGATTTGGAGAAGCCAAGCTACTTTGAGGTTGTTGACGCGATTTGTTCTCGCGACAATAGGCGTTTCAAGTTTACAATAGAAACCGACCCAGCATACGGCAAGTATCATTGGACTGGGCATAGGAACTGCAAGGTTGCGCTTTCTCCTAGAGAGGCGTTAAAGCTTGGAAACATTTGCCCTGTTTGCCGTAGGAAGCTAACTAAGGGCGTTGAGCAGAGGGTTGAGGAGCTGGCTGACCGCGCAGAGGGATATGTGCCTCCGAATGCTGTTGGGTTTAAGCGGCTGTTGCCGTTGTCTGAAATTATTCAAGTCGTTCTGGGTGTGGATTCGCCCTCTGCTCAGAAGGTTTGGAGCGTTTATAACTTGCTTGTTGAAAAATTCGGTGACGAGTATTCGGTTTTGCTTGATGCTCAGCGAGATGCGTTAACCGCGGTTGCGGGTGAAAAGGTTGCCGACGCCATTGTTAGGGTTAGAGAAGGAAAGGTTAAGGTTGTGCCTGGCTATGATGGGGTTTATGGGCAGCTTGTTTTTTCTGATTCTGAGTTTCTGGAGAATTCTGTGTCTCGAAGAGTTCTACAGCGGAATCTTGCCGATTTCATGTGATTATGGTTTCTTCCATGGCTTGACGTGTATTTGTGTATTGCAGTTCTACAAGAATACTTATTAAGTCGTAATACGCACGATAATGGCTGAGGGCCGCAGAATGCAAGCTCTAAACAACACATCTACAATCAAGAACGAAGAAAAAGTTGCCAAAGTAATAGAACACGTTCTGACACAAGTATTCGGCAAAGAAGCCACATGCCTAATCTACAACTACCTCGAACAAAGATACTCTCTAAAGCCAAACGAGGTTGCGGAGCGCATTGACATATTTGCAAAAGGACTTGAGGAGTTTCTAAGCACCGGCGCATACGCGGTGGAACGCCGAATCCTCGAGGACATTTACTCAAGTTACGGCTTGCTACGAAGGCTCGAGCTTGAAAGGTCCCAAGAAGAGACCGATTTTGCAGCTCAAATTCGCTCTTTAATGCAAAAAGCATGCTAATCATCTTTTTCTCTCCGTTCAACCCCCCCTTACAGCCATTTCCAAGCATTGCCATCTAATTTTTGATTGGTAGAGCCTACCATAACCATTTTATAAAGCATCGTTAATTAAGTCTGTTCCATAAACCTAAGCTGGACGGGCTAAAGAGGCGGAAAATTGAAGCCAAACACTATCAAAGAGCACCTGTTAAAGTTCAACATAGCTCGCCGAATAGTGCAGCTGCTGGCCTTCATTTTCTTCAGCGCAGCAGCATTTGAACTCGTGGGCGCTTTACCTGTTTTGCTTCCTGTCATGTGGACATGGGGCTTAAAACCGAACGTTATTGGCGACGCTTTTTCAGCGATTCAGTTTGGATTTTACGAAGCCGCTTTTCCGTGGCTTGCTTTCGCATCTTTTCTCATAGTTGGCGTGCTAATTGGCAAAGCAATGTGCGGCTGGGTTTGTCCTTTCGGCTTTATTCAAGATTTGGTTGGCTTTGTTAAGCGAAGAAAAAACGACTTCTCAATAAGAACACACGAAACCCTAATCTACGGCAAATACATAGTTTTAGCCATTGCCCTTTTCATAAGTGGAACCTTTGCAGTCACAAAAGCCATGGGAATCAGCGGGAGCTACGAAAGGTCTTTAGGAGTTTTCACCAAAGCCCCCTTCACAACCTTAAGCCCCGCCGAAATGCTGTTTGCCACATTGCCAAACAAAACCCTTGAATTCTACCTCAACGTGTCCGCCAAACCCTTCATAGACGTTTTAGCTGGAATAGGAAGCCTATCCGCGCTTTTCTGGACCCAACTCCTAATCCTAATCCTAGTATTTGGGTTTGTAGCATTTATCCCAAGAGGATGGTGCAAATACTTCTGCCCACACGGAGCCATAATGGCAATCCTAAACAAATTCAGCTTCATCGGCTTAAAACGCGACCCAGTCAAGTGCGCCAAAGGAGGATGCAGACTCTGCGTGCAAGCCTGCCCAATGCGCGTGCCAATCCTTGATTTGCCATGGGAGAAGTTCAACCACCCTGAGTGCATTTACTGCATGAAATGCGTAGACGCATGCAAAGACAAAGCTCTCAAACTCAAATACCCCTAAAGCCTTTCTGCAAAAACGAAGCCGTAACAACAACGATGGGCATCCTATATATAAGGGGGCTAAAAAGCGCAACCGCTCAAAAGAGGAAAAACTCAAAAATGTTATAAACTCAGCCAAAACACATATCAGTCATGCCAAACCAAGTTCACTGCGCACACATCCTCGTAAAAACAGAGCAAGAAGCCAAAGCAGTACTTGATCGCCTAAACAAGGGCGAAAAATTCGCCAACATAGCAAAAGAAGTATCCTTATGCCCTTCTGGAAAACGCGGCGGAGACCTGGGAACCTTTGGAAGAGGAAAAATGGTTAAGGAATTTGAAAATGCCGCGTTTGCTTTGGAGAAAGGACAAACTTCAGGCATAGTAAAAACAAAATTTGGCTATCACATTATAAAACGGCTAGAGTAAATCTGCTACATAAGCCCCTTTTCTTTTTTGTAAGACTCTGCACAGTGCACACAACAGAAAACCCTCATTTTCCCACCTATCTGCTCTTTGTAACCGCCTTGGTAAACCTTGCAGCCGCAGCTTGTGCAAACGTCAAGGCTTGACTCAATAGCAACAGCGACAAGCCCGGAGAAACGCCTAAAAAGACTCTCACAAAACTCTTTCCCTTTCTCTGTCAACTCGAAAACCTTCTTTTCCTTTGCGCCTACAGCCTCAAGCCTGTGCTTAACAAAGCCTTTCTGCTCCAGCTGCCTGAGAAACGGATACACCAGACTTGGACTAACCTTCTTGCCTACACGCTTATTGAAAGCGCTTAGAACGTCATAGCCGTTACAACAGCCCTCATAAAGAATGGTTAATATGTAGAAACGCGAGAAATCGGACAAAAGTTTACTTACTTCTTCAGTCATTTCCATCACAGTTATATCTCTAAAAGATATATCTTTAAAAGATATACTTAAATACTTTGCCGCCACAAAAACAAACAGTGAACATTAATGCCAAGAGACCCAATCTGCGGAATGACCGTCGACAAAGAAACCGCAATAAAACGAAAAATCGGAGACCGAACCTACTACTTCTGCAGCGAAACATGCGCCCGAACCTTCGAGCAACCCGAACAAGAACTAAAAGCAATGAAACAAAGAGTAGCCGTGGCCCTCGCAGGCGTCGTCGCAGCCGCAACACTCCGAGTCATAGCCATCTTCGGCCTAATGGGCGCAATCATGACCTTCTCAATCGCGGGAATCTCAGGCTACACCCTAGCAGTCTTCCTAGTCTCCACACCAGTCGTCTGGATAGCAGGGTCAAGCATAATTAAAGGCGCCTACAACGCGCTTAGAAACAAATCCATAAACATGGACGTGCTCATCGCAACAGGAGTCCTCGCAGGATGGCTGTACGGCGCAGTAAACGCCTTTTTTCCACAAGCAGCCCCAGTTGAAGGCTACTTGGAAATAGCCATCGGCATTCTCGCATTTGTTATGCTGGGCAAATACGTTGAAGAGAACGTAAGAAGAAAGTCAGCAGCATCCATCAGGCAACTTATGGAGCTCCAGCCAACAATGGCGCGGGTGGTCAGAAATGGAAAGGAAGAGGAGATTCCGGTTGACGAAGTCGGAATAGGAGAAATCATGATAGTTAAGCCTGGAGAAAAAATTCCAACAGACGGCATCGTGATTGAAGGGTACTCTTCGGTTGACGAAAAAATAATCACGGGCGAAAGCATGCCCGTGGAAAAGAAAGTTGGCAGCGAGGTCATAGGTGCCACAATAAACAAAGCAGGTCTCTTAAAAATCAAGGCCACAAAAGTTGGAGAAGATACGGCGCTGATGCAAATTATTCACTTAGTGGAGGAAGCACAAGAATCCAGCGCGCCCGCCCAACGGTTCGCCGACCGCGTAGTCGAAAAGTTTGTTCCCATAGTTTTCTCCGTGGCCGCCGTGTCCTTCACCTACTGGTACATCACAAGCGGCTTTTCAGCTGCGTTCTTTGCTCTGCTAGCCGTACTTTTAATCGCTTGCCCATGCGCGTTAGGCATTGCTACGCCCACCGCAATACTGGCCGGGGTCGGAAAAGGAGCGGAATACGGCATTCTGCTTAGAAGCGGCGAATACGTTGAAAAAACCAAAAAACTCACAACAGTGGTATTTGACAAAACAGGAACCTTGACTAAAGGCGAACCAACAGTAACCGATGTCATACCCCTCAGCGGATACGACCAAAAGGGCATCTTGACGTTTGCAGCCATAGCCGAAAAAGGCTCAGAACACCCGCTAGCCGAAGCAATCGTCAAATCTGCTCAAAAAGCTAAACTGGACATTCCAACCGCCCAATCCTTTGAGGCAGTCCCGGGACACGGCGTACGATGCACATTCGAGGACAAGCATATACTGCTTGGAAACCGAAAACTAATGCAACAAGAAAACGTCTCACTAGAGCGCGTGGAGGAAACCCTTCAGAAACTTGAAGAACAAGGCAAAACAGCCATGATTTTGGCTGTGAACGGAAAAACGGCTGGCTTAATCGCCGCTATGGACACGCCGAAAGAGAAAGCTGCAGAAGCCATAAAAGCCCTGAAAAACATGAAACTTGAAATTATAATGCTTACAGGCGACAATAAACGGACCGCCAGCGCCATAGCCAGCCAACTAGGCATAGACCACGTCATCGCCGACGTGCGGCCTTGGGAAAAAGTGGAGGCCATCAAGCAACTGCAAAGCAGAGGAAAAACTGTGGCAATGGTGGGCGACGGGGTGAACGATGCTCCTGCGCTGGCGCAAGCAGATATTGGCATCGCGATTGGCAGCGGAACCGACGTCGCAAAAGAGACAGGAGGAATTGTTCTGATTAAAGATGACCTTAGAGATGTAGCGTTAAGCATAGAATTGAGCAAGAAGACAATGCGAAAAATCAAATCCAACCTCTTCTGGGCTTTTGCATACAACACCGTCATGATTCCAGTTGCCGCCATGGGCTTGCTAAACCCGATGTACGCGGCTGGAGCCATGGCAATAAGCTCGCTTACGGTGGTCAGCAACTCGGCGTTGCTTAAGCTGGCAAAATTCAAATTTGAAAAAATCTAATAGCTACATGGGAGGTGAAGAAAGCGTATGGCTAAAGATCCAGTTTGCGGGATGACTGTGGACGAGAAGACAGCCAAGATCAAGTCGGACTACATGGGAAAAACCTACTATTTTTGCAACCAGTCTTGTAAGACAGCTTTCGACAAAAACCCAGCTAAATACGTGAATAAGCAGAGCAAAGGGCACTCGTGCGGCTGTTGCTGCAGCTAAAACCCCACGACAAAAATCATGTTTATACAATTCCCAATTATCAGCGTTCCCACATCTTTTCTTTTCAGGAAGTTTATGTTGAGACAGAAGCCAAAAGGATATGTTCAAGGAAAAGGTCTTCTTGGAAAGCTCCCACAAACTCGACTTTTTCGTTCAAAACGACCTTGGGGACTCCTACAACATTGTATTTCATAGCAAGATGCGGAAACTCGCTTGAATCAATCACGTCCGCACTTATAAATTCGCTTTCAACTGCGAACTTGTGAGCGGCGCTTGCGGCAACGGGGCAGTGTGGACAAGTTAAAGTAACAAAGACCTGAATGTGTACAGGTCTTTTAACTTCTCCAAGCCTTTTTTTGATTTCCTCAGAGAGGTCTGTTGAACCTCTTGAAACAGCAATCAAATCGTTGATTAACGTCTGAAACTCGTAACCATACGGAAACCCATAAAACCTCAAACCATAATCCTTTTCACCAACAACCGCGATAGCAGGAACCTTATCCACGCCATACTTTTCTGCTATAGGCGCGTCTTTCACGAAATCGTAAACCTCAACACACACCTTATCGCTTAATGCGCCTAACTCTTGAACAAGCATCCTTGTCTCGGCGCAAAACCTACATTCGAGTTCCTGCGTAAACATGATTACCTTCACGGGGTTCTGAAGCTTCTCCCCAAGTTCACGCCGTAAATGTTCCTTATGTTCTTCAGGCAGCAAACCCATTTTTCCTTCGCCCAAACCTCGCAAACAGAATATGGTAAACCTGTTCTTTACATTTTTGCCTTTCCGTTTCGTTAAAAATTAGAAAGCTTCATCCTCTTATGGAGAAACGGATACCAAACATTGGGGGAGAAATGGAGAGAGGAAAAAAACACTAGGACTGGCATTCGTTCTTTTCCAGAGGATGAAAGCTTCTACCGTTTGTAAATAACACCTCCACCGCCGCCGCCACTGCCTGGATCACATGGTCTAATTATGATGGCTGCAACTTTGTCTGTTTCGAAACGCGTCTTTAACAGAGTACATTCGTCTGGCTTCACCGATGAAGCTAGCATCGCTGCCGGAACTGCTATCAAGAGAGAAATGGTTAGGAGTGCCACTATTGCCATAACAACTTTCAATGTTCTCCCCCGCAAATATGAAATGTTAACCAACTTTCTTATAAATTTATTGGTAAAAGTACACTTTGTGACACAAAAACCTTTTTAGGCGACGTTTACAAAAGAAGTTATCGCACACCTCGGCTGTCTAAACTTGGTGGAGCTTGAATGGGTTATGTATACCTGATTCCTTCAATGGAAACATATTCCAACAAGTTTAGACAGCTTGATGCACTAGATTTTAAAATAATAAAGGCTATGTGTAAAGAAGGTTTTTCGAACCTTAGCCGAATTGCAGAACTTATTGATGCTCCACAGCAGACTGTGAGCTACCATTCAAAAAAACTTGAAAGACAAAATCTTGTCCGTTTCCGAGCTCTCGTAAACGAGCCTAAACTTGGGTTGAAAAGTTTCGTGGTTGTGGCATCAATCCCCCGCGATAAAGAGGACATTGCAAGCCGCGCGATGACTTGCTTCCCGCTTTGGAGGTACCTAGCAATTATTGACGGGTGGAGGCATGGCGGCTATGTGCGTTATGCTGTTCCAGCTGATAAAGAAAGAGATTTAGAAATGTTTCTGCGGGTTGTTAAAGAAAAAAATTTGATATCAGATTTTGAAGTTTTTGCAACCACGGATCCTAACTATCCTGTGCTGAACTTGGATTTGTATTCTAAAGAGAAGGGAAGTCTCGTTTTTGATTGGAACAAATGGGTAAGCGCTTTTGACAGTTTTCCTGAGGAGAGCCTGGCAGAGCCAGCAAATTACGAGATGGAGGAAATAGACATTTATGATTTGATAATTCTTCGTTGTTTGGAGATTAATGCGAGAGTATCGCAGAGAAAGATAGTTAAAGAAATGGCGCGGTTACTTAACAAGAAGGAACATACAAAGTTCATACCTTTGGTATCGCGAAGGATAAGAGCCATAATGGCTGAAAAACTGGTAAGAGGTTACAGGGCATATCTGTTTCCCACCCCAATCCCCTCAACATTGCTGCTGATGTATCGACTTGTTTTTTCAAACAGCACCAGCCTCAGAAAGTTTGCAACAGCACTTGGATATCTGCCTTATAACAGCGGCTACGAGAAAGTTTTAACACGAAACGAACTCTTTGTCAGATTAATCTTGCCTGCGTACGAGTTTTCTGGAATCTGGAAGTCAATGACGCGCTTAGCGGAGACGGGACATCTTATGCAAGCAAACCTGATGATGGGAGATTTGGCAAGCAAAACATGGGACAACGTGGAAATTTACCAAATGTTCAAAGGAAAAACATGGAATTTCAGCTATGGCATAGCCGCGGAAATGCTTGATAGAACTCTAGCTAAGAAGTAACGCTTTGCAGTTGCACAGCCTTTAGCCTGGGAAAGGACAGGTTTGGGTTGGACAGCCCCCTGCATATTCCGACTCAGCAGTTACAAAACTTCGGTCTCGGGTTTCTATCTTTCCAATGTAAAGCACTTGTTCGGGTTTGCTGCCGTATCTGAAAACAGTTACTCCTTTGCATTTTAGTCTCCATGCTAAATCATAAACTCTTGCAACATCTTCCACAGTAGCGTTGCTTGGGAGATTAACGGTTTTTGAAACCGCATTATCCGTATACTTCTGGAATGCCGCTTGAATCTTCACATGCCACTCTGGCTTGATGTCTAAGGCGGTTACAAACAGCCTCTTAACATCGTCTGGGACGTCTGCAATTTTCTGCACAGAACCTGTTTTTGCGATTTCTTCAAGCAAGTGCGCGCTGTAGAAGCCTTTCTCTTTGGCGATGGCTTCAAATTGAGGGTTGGTTTCGAAAAGTCTGGTTCCGCCTAGAACGTTTCTTATAAATGAAATGGCGAAAAACGGTTCAATCCCAGAGGAGCAGCCGGCGATTATGCTTATGCTTCCAGTAGGCGCTATCGTGGTTACTGTGGCATTCCGCATCGTTCTATAGCGGTCTTTCCAGACGCTTCTGTCAAAATTTGGGAATGAGCCTCTTTCGTCACCAAGCTCCACAGACTTCTTATGTCCTTCTTCCTGAATTGTTTTCATAAGTTTCTCGCCAATTTTCAAGGCTTGCTCAGAATCGTATGGCACGCCAAGCTTCACAAGCATATCTGCAAAGCCCATGACTCCCAGCCCAATCTTTCTATTAGCCAGCGTTATCTCGGCAACTTCCTTCAGCGGATACTTATTCTCATCAATAACGTCGTCCAAAAACTGCACAGCTTCACGCACCGTCTTCTTCAACTTTTCCCAAGAAATTTCTCCATCCTCAACCATCCTAGAAAGGTTAATCGAACCCAAATTGCACGATTCGTAAGGCAGAAGCGGCTGCTCTCCACACGGGTTAGTTGACTCTATCCGCCCAACCTCTGGCGTGGGGTTATGCCTGTTTATTTCGTCAATAAAGATTATTCCCGGGTCTCCGCTTTGCCATGCCGATCTTACCAGCAAGTTCCAAATTGCTCTTGCTTCAAGTTCTGAGGCTTTTTCTTTATTCCGCGGGTTAACTAGCCAATATTTTTGGTTCGCTTGGACTTTTTCCATAAACTCGTCAGTCACAGAGACAGATATGTTAAAGTTCGACAGCAAACCTGCTTTCTGCTTAGATGTTATAAATTCGATAATGTCCGGATGGTCTACCCTCAAGATTCCCATCATCGCCCCACGGCGCTTTCCACCTGCTTTAATTATTTCTGTAGCCACGTCAAAGACTCGCATAAAACTAACTGGGCCGGAGGCTATGCCTTTTGTTGATTTGACTATGTCGCCTTTTGGTCTAAGTCTAGAAAAGTCAAAGCCTACTCCTCCGCCTGTCTGCTCTATAAGCGCCATGTTTTTGACGGCTGTGAAGATGCTTTCGAGCGAATCGTCAACGGGCAGGACAAAACATGCTGAAAGTTGCCCAAGGGGTGTTCCAGCGTTGAACAATGTTGGAGAGTTCGGGATGAACTCCAGCTTAGCCATCATCTGGTAAAATGTTTCTTCTTTTTCCTTAACGGTTCCTCCGTATTTTGCTTCGGCTTTGCTTACCGCGCGGGCGATTCTGCGAAACATTTCTGCAGGCGTCTCAATAACCTGCTCGTTCAAGTCTTTTAGCAGATACCGTTTTCTTAACACTTCAAGCGCGTTTACGGTGAGTTTCGGTTCTTCGATTCCCAGCTTTTGTCTGAGGCTTCGGATTTCCTCCTTTTTTCTCCTGTAAGCCTGATACTCCTCTGCAACTTTGCTGTAGCCTTCTTGCTTTAATACAGAGATAACAGCGTCTTGTGCGTCTTCAACAGAAGGAACTTTTTCGCTAAACTTTGTTTCTAAAAGTTTGACTATTTTCTTTGTCAAGTCTTCGGCTCTGTCGCCGTTTTTGAGTTCAACCGCTATCAAAGCCCTATGAATAGCGTTTTGAATCCTTAAAGGCTCAAAGTCAACAATTCTTCCGTCTCGTTTTTTAATCTTCGTAATGGGCATAAATAATCAATTGAAGAATCAAGCTTGTTTGGGATATTAAACTTTTGAAATTTCGAAGATTTTACCTATTTTTTCTTAACGAACTGGTCTTTTGTGGCTCCGCACACTGGGCACACCCAGTCGTCGGGTAGTTTTTCAAAAGGTGTTCCTGCCTCGATGCCATGTTCTGGATCGCCAATTTCCGGGTCATAGGTGTAGCCGCAAATTATGCATTCCCATTTGTCCATCTGTTTTTCCTCATTTTGGTAGGAATTCACTGTTCACCATATTTAAAACCTACCGTCTATTTCTTTGCTTTTCCATTGTCAAATTGAAGAGCGTTGTTGGCGAGTGCGCTTTTCTGAATTTTTCTATTCTGGAAGGAAATTTTATTTTTTGGTTTTTTGCTTGTAGCGTTTGGCGCAGCTTGCACAACAGAAAGTGTACTCTTTGCCGTCGATGACGGTGGTGTAGGCTGCGAGCTTGCAGGTTTCGGCTGGAATTTCAGTTTTGCAGAATTCGCACCGTACCAATTGGGGTTTCATTTTTTCACCTCTTTCTGTTTTTCCAGATAGTCCTTTATGGCTGCGTGCAGTGCGTCTGCTGCTAGGTTGGAACAGTGCATTTTAACAGGAGGTAGGCCTCCGAGGGAGTCCGCCACGTTTGCGCGTGTGATTTTCATTGCTTCATCAAGAGTTTTTCCTTTGGCAATCTCGGTTACCATGCTGCTTGTGGCGATTGCGGCGCCACAACCGAACGTTTTGAATTTTACGTCTGCTATGCGGTTGTCTTTGACTTTAATGTATATGGTCATCATGTCTCCGCAAACAGGGTTTCCAACAGTGCCCACGCCGTCCGCGTCTGGGATTTCGCCCATGTTGCGGGGGTTCTTGAAGTGATCCATCACTTTTTCAGTGTACATTATTCCTTCAGCTCCTTTGGAGTTAACGGTGACATGGCTCTTAACCTTTTTACTATGCTGGGCATTAGGCTTGTCACGTAGTTTACTTCCTCTTCTGTGTTCTCATTGCCTAATGTAAACATCAACGAGCCGTGAGCTTCTTCGTGCTTTAACCCGATAGCAAGTAGCACGTGTGAGGGCTCTAAAGTTTTTGCAGTGCAAGCCGAGCCTGAAGACGCGCTGACTCCTGCCATGTCAAGGTTCAGCAGCATTGACTCGCCCTCAATGAAACTGTATCTCACTGAAACGTTGTCGGGTAGCCTTTTGGTTGGGTGGCCGTTTAAGAAGGAGTATGGAATGGGCTCTAACAAGCCTTTTATCATTTTGTCTCTTAGCCCGATTAGGTGTTGACTGTTGGAATCTATTTCTTTCATGGCAATTTCAGCTGCTTTACCAAAGCCGACCGCGGCTGCCACGTTTTCGGTTCCAGACCTTAACCCTCTTTCCTGTCCTCCACCGTGAACCAGAGGCTCGATGCGAACGCCGTCTTTGATGTATAATGCGCCTATTCCTCTTGGGCCATACATGTCGTTTGAGGAGATGGTCAGCAAGTCTATGTTCTCGTCTTTTACGTTTATTGGGATTTGGCCGCATGCTGCTGTGGCGTCTACGTGCAGATAAGCGCCTTTATTGTGCACTATTTTGCTTATTTCTCTGATTGGCTCGATTGTGCCGATTTCGCTGTTCGCGTAGGTTATTGAGACGAGTATTGTTTTGTCGGTTGTTTCTTGTTCCAATTTTTCCGTTTTGAGAAAGCCATAATTGTCAACGGGCAGAAAAACGGTTTCGAAGCCTTGTTTTGACATGTATTTAACAGGGTTTACAACAGACATGTGCTCAACGCTTGAGGTTAATATGCGGTTTCCCTTGTCTTTGTTGCGGAAGGCTGTTCCTTTTATGGCTATGTTGTTGCTTTCGGTTGCTCCAGACGTGAAAACTATGTTCTCTTTCTTCTCTGCACCGATAAGCTTCGCAATTTTTGCTCTTGCCTCTTCTAATGCCTGCTTCGCCTCCTGTCCCATTGTGTGCAAGGAGGAAGGGTTGCCGAACGCGGTTTTCATGAAAGGCAGCATGGCATCTATAACTCGAGAGTCTACTGGTTTGCCAGCCGCGTGGTCCATGTAAATTCGCTTTGTCGTCGTCATCGTTTATCGTGCTCAGAAAGTGAGAATGGCGTCGGCGTTTAATGCTAGGTCATTGAGTGTGGCAGCTCCAACAATTTTTGCTTCAGGCATAAAGTCTCCGCGAGGGATTCCGAGCAGGTTGCAGCTTTGCTCGCACACAGCCAGTTTTACTCCCGCCTTTACTGCTTGATCCATGACTTCCTTAAGGGTTGGAAAAGCGCCTATTTTGATTTTTTCAGCTTCGCCTTTCTTGACCAATGTTATGCCTTTTATCAGAAAGTAGATGGTAGCGTCGATGTTCATCATTGCAGCGGTAGTAGCTAAAATGAACGGCGCATAGGCTCGTTCGGGCTTGTCAGTTCCACTTGTCTGAACATACAATATTTTCTTCTTTGTTGACATTTTCTCTTCACCATGTTACTTTATCTTTCTAATTAATATTCTAATAGTATTTCCTTCTTTAGTCAAGTCGAGCAACTGTTGCCCCAGATTTCTAACTAAGCTTTGGATGTCTTCTTCAGCAGCAGGATCGTCTGCAACCACTTCTAGAACCTCGCCAACTTGAAGCTCATCTAGCTCCATTCTTGTTCTGAAGACTGGTTCAGGACAGTATAAACCCAGACAGTCTAGTTTTCTGTTAGGTTTAACCTTCAAAGCGCATTCCTCTTAGGATAGATGCTTAGAATAGAGTGGAATAAAACTGTTTCACAATTTTACGTTTTTATGAGGGAAAACGCCGGGTTACCAGAATTTTGAGTTTTAAAATTTTTTCTTGTTACCGCATAAGCTTTGGCGGAGAGATTGTAGGCGCTTTTGAGGGTGAAGACAGTTAAGCCTTAGGCACAAGATTTTGTTTAGTAGACAGAGGCTCGTGTCTTTTTTGCGACAATGTGCTGTAGGAACATTTGTTTCTTGCAGGTTTTCGATTTGACTGTGGAAAAGCCGCCATATTAAAGGATAACAAAAGCGTGGCTCTATAGTTTTAACTTTGATTCTCTTGTTTGATTCGCTGTGTTTATTGTTGGTCGGTAGAACGGATTCTGTTTCGTGTTTAGCAATACTTAATATTGTATTCTTGCACAAAACTAGGTAAAGGGACCAAACATGTTCAAAAGCTTCAAAGGAAAAATAGCCCTTTCCGGGATCACAGTCCTCATGATAGGCATCTGCCTCCTAATATTCACCTTCATAAGCGCATACGGCTTCCTAGTCGAAGGCTTCAACATAATCGCCACCGAAGACCTCGTACGCACTTTTGGCGAAGCCTTAGCCCCCCTAATCGCCACATGTATCCGAATAATGTATCTGGGAATCATGGGCTGGATAGGCTCACTGGTCACAATAAGAGGAGTAACCATAATCGTAAACGCGCCAAAACTAGAGGTTCCAGTTACCGCACCCACACCAACCCCAACGCCTCCATCAGCCGCGCCACAACCAAAACCCGCACCCATGCCCGCTCCTACACTGCAAAAGGCAAAAGCGTCTCCTCCAAAGGAAGTCAAACCCGCTCCAAAGCCGCCTGAACCTGAAATTATTGTAATTCCGCCAGACGAAGTTGCTCCTTCACAGCCAGAGCCTCAGCAACAGGAACAGCAGAAGCCTCAGCAGAACAACAGCAGCAACAACGGTCAAGCTTCGCAGCAGCAGGCTACTCCTCAGCAGTAGTAATCTGAAACAAAGGGTTTGGGCTATGAACGTTCCTATTCGAATAATCGGAGTAGCTACAACGTTTTTTTGGATCTTTCTCATTGCATTCTTTGCCACCGCCGCATATTCAGTAAAAGACTTACAGTTCAGCTTCGGCGAGCCGCAAATCAGCATCGGCAACGAACTCTTGTTTTCGTTGCCTGTACACGTTTTAAACAAGGGATACTACGACATCGGCGCCTTCAATGTAACTACATGCATTTTAGACAGCGACAATAATACGCTTGCAAAGGGTTCAACTTTCGAGCGAGTCCTATTGAGGGGGGTTGAGGTTACCGTTTATCATAACATGTCGCTGAACATTGACCATTTGCTCGACCAGGCTCCAGAATACCTATTTAACGACAGCGAGTTTACAATTGGAGCTTGGGTTGGGCTGCGCCTAGCTCAAGTTATTCCTGTTCAAGCCCAATCAAATTTTAGTTTTCCGTGGGGCGCGCCATTTTACGGTTTTGCTGTTGGAGCACCT
>JAWAPV010000002.1:0-25043 GCA_038894255.1 Bathyarchaeia archaeon | reverse complement strand
GCATCGCCGTGCAGGAAAGTGGTGGACAACCAGTTTACTTAGGCGTTTTTCCCGACAACATGCGCGACATCCAGAATGCCTTGAAAAAAGCGTTGTCTTCTGCGGACATGGTCGTCACTTCTGGCGGCGTTTCAGTTGGACCAAAAGACTTCATGCCAAAAGCCTTAAACGCGCTTGGAAAGCCAGGGGTTATCCTCTGCGGAATCGCCATCAAACCTGGAAAGCCAGCCACAGTCGCCTCAGTTGACGGAAAACCCGTATTTTCTCTTCCAGGGCATCCGGCCTCTGCTCTTCTCGTTTTCCATTTAATTGTTAATCCCTTGATTAGGCGCATGTCCGGCCGACCCCGCGAGGAGCCCGCCAAAGTAAAGGCTACGGCGGAAATGCGCATGTTTTCCGCAAAGGGCCGGCGAACTTTCATTATGGTTAACGTGGAACAAGACAAATTAGGAAAGCTTATTGCGAAACCAGTTGCCACTGGGCTTTCGGGTGCGATAACCACGCTGGCGAAGGCCGATGGTTTTGTGGAGATAGCCGAAGACGTTCAGTTTGTTGACGCAGGCGACGAGGTGGATGTTCAGCTTTTCTAAGGAAAAAAGTTAATGGTTTTTCTCATCCGCGTGTTTTGATTCAGCTTTCAAAGCGGTCTCTTCTTGTCATCACGTATCCCGTGAAAACCCATGCGAGAACAAGGTAGGCCAGAAGGCCTGCTGCCGTGAAGTAGTCTCCGATGAGATAGATGAGCATGTAAGCCGAGAAGGTTGTAGCGACAACAAACATTATGGCGGCAAACCACACAGTCCATTTTCTTCTTTTAAACACTCCATAACCCGTTAATATGTTAAGAATGCCTATTACCGCAGTGTGAGGCATAGGCCCAAGCATTGCCAACATCACTAAGAAAACTATTCCAACGACCACGTAGAAAAGAAAGGCAACTAGCATCCCTGTGCTCTCAATTCCCAACTTGGACTTCAGCGACATAGTTAACTTCACTATTCCTTCATATTGCATTGAGGGATTTGTTAATAAATCTAGTGTTCCCTCCGCAGCGGCTTTTTTCATGCTGGTTTCTAGCAAACAATATAAGAACGTTGAAGAAGCAGCTCATAGTCAGTTTTTTAAGCGAAAACATCTAGTCTTAAACATCACAGCAAACGTGCAGAACGGTGAACAACATGAGCCATCACGAGCTTTTCGTTTCGCCCTCAAACGTTTTCAGCGGCCTTCAAAAGGCATTCGACAAAGCCGACTACGTAGTTTTCGGAGTCCCCTTTGACGTCACAAGCACCTACCGTACAGGCGCCAGATTCGGGCCAACCGCGATACGCCAAGCCTCGCTCAACATCGAAACCTTTAGCTTCCGCACAGGCGAAGACGTTGAAAACCTGAAAATTTGCGACTTTGGCGATTTACACGTTTCAGCCGACACCACAAAAACTTTGGAGACTCTTAGGCTTGTTACTGAGGACATTTTGAAAGCAGGAAAAACCCCAGTAATTCTTGGTGGAGAACACACAATCACGATGGGAGTTGTGAAAGGTTTAGGCAAAAAAGCACAAAAAACAGCCTTAGTAAGTTTCGACGCTCATCTAGACCTGCGTAACGAGTATATGGGCTTGAAGCTTTCACACACCACTTTCATGAGGCGCATTAACGAAGAATTGAAACCCGCAAAAATAATCGAGGTGGGCACAAGAGCCGTCTGCAGAGAAGAGCTCGCCTACGCTAAAAAAGTAGACATTGAATACTTTACTACTCAGCAAATCCGAAAAGATGGAACCCAAAAAACCGCAAGAGAATTAAAAGAAAAACTTGCAGAATACGCAAGCGTATATGTGTCTGTTGACATGGACGTTCTCGACCCTGCCTATGCTCCAGCTGTGCAAAACCCAGAAGCAGACGGACTTGAACCCGCGTGTCTTCTTGACATCCTATGTGAAGTGGCTGACAAACGTTTAGTGGGTTTTGACGTTGTCGAGATCGCGCCAAACTACGACCAAGGTATTTCCGCAGTTCAAGCGGCAAAAGTGGTTTTCGAAGTTTTGTGCAAACTAGAGACTACAAAAAGACACGGGTAGCTCGGTTGTAGCAGAGTCATGAGCGCTAAGGGAGACACTGAAAGGCAAGCGTTTCTTAGAGACAAGATGATTAAAAGCCGCGGCAGAAGTCGCAGAAAAAGCAGGTACGTTTCTAAATTGCTTTCTGCTATTCCGCCAAACACGAAGCTTCTGGACGTTGGCTGCGGCACCGCGCACATAATTCAAGAGCTGGCAAAACATTGCAAAAGCACGGTTTTTGTTGGGCTAGATGTTTCTCCTAGCATGCTGAAATATGCGAAGTCAAACGTCAAAGGTCTTCCGAACGTCATGCTGGTCGAAGCTGACGGGATGATGCTTCCTTTTTCAAGTGCTTTCTTTGACATTGTGACCGTAAGGTTGGCTGAATATTCGCCAAAAGAGGTTTACCGTGTGCTCAAAACTGGAGGATGCTTCTTCGAATATGGCTTAGGCCCAGAAGCAAACAAAGAGTTTATCGAGTTTTTCAACGGCAGAATTGAACGCGCCAGCTTCTTTTTTCCCAAAAATATGGACGCTTGGAAAGAGGAAGTAACTGAACAAGTTAAAGCTGCGGGCTTCGTTGTCGATCTTGTAAGCGATTATAAAGAAACAGAATACCACGGTTCGATTGAGGAACTGGCTGATTTGGCTGAGATGATACCGCTTGTAAAGAATTTTAACCGAAAAAAAGACATGAAAACCATCGCGGCGCTTGCAGCTAAACATGAAAGTCGAGAAGGCATCAAAACTACATGGCACTATTTCATTCTTGAAGCAAGAAAACCATGAAAGAGTTCATTATTTGTGGCGTCTGGTTTTGTTTTCTAGAAGTTACCCACAATAACAAATAAAGCCTACGTGTCCCCTTTATTCTATTTTAAAGGAGAAGAAACCAAATGAAGAAGCGTGTTCTGCTTTTCCTAAACGCAGTCGTGCTAGCCCTCTTACTCAACATTTCCGTAATAGGCTCAGAGAACCAATCACTTTTCTGCTACGCGTGCGAAGGAGGAGTAGTCAACAAGGCAGCGGGAGAAACGTTTACCGTGGAAATCAAGTTTAAGAATGTTGGTTCAACCGAAGGCACATGGTCTGTAAACGTGGCTTTTGAAGGCGAAAAATGGACTTGGACTGCAACCCCCAAAAATCTCACGTTGAAAGCTGGACAAACTCGAATCCTCACATGGAAAGGAAACGTTTCACCAAACGCGCCTGTCGGCTCCATATCTAGGCTTGTGGTTTACTATGGCGACTATTTCCAAGCCTTAAACTGGTGGATACTTGTAGTTGAAAATGCTGAGCTAGCCATAACCTCCAGCATCGTAAGATGATTAATGAGGGTGGCAGAACGATCAAGTTCCTTAGCTTCTGCTGTAGTACTCTGTTCTAAAGTAAATTGGAAAAGAGCAGCTTAGCAAAGGATACTTCTTAACTCTCAAAACTGCGAGACACTAAAAAGGTTGATGAATGTTTTAAGGCGCGTTTACGTTCATTGTTTTTAGTTAAAAATGTCATAAAGACTCATAAGCAACCCCTCTTCTACATCGCCAGAAAAGCAGGGGGAAGCGCATATGGGCTGCGGGGTCTTCGGCGCCATCAACTATGACGATCAGCCAGTTTTCCCGTTCATATATTGGGGAATGCGCGCCCAAAACAATCGTGGACACCAAAGCCACGGTTTCCTCACCTACAGTCAAGGCAAATTCCACGCCTACCGCGCTCTTGACCTTATTCCAAAACTGAAAACAAGCGCGATTCAAGAATGGTTTGCCAGACTGCCAGGCAGCATCGGCATTGCAAACGTCCGCTACACGACTAGCGGAAGATGCGACGAAAAATCACTTATAAAAGGAACACAGCCCGTGACGGCTTCAAAGAACGGGTTGAAACTTGCTTTGACGTTCAATGGCAACGTTGTGAACACGCGTCAACTCTATGAGGAAATTGCTCGAAGGTCACAGTTTTCATACGAATGTGATGCTGATCTTATCTGCCACAAGTTGCTTATTGAACTGGCGAAGACGAAAGACTTGACAGAGGCTGTTAAAAACTGCATGCAGATGATTGAAGGTTCTTACTCTGTTGTTGGCATAACTAGAGAAGGCACGTTTTTCGCCTTCAAAGACCCCCATGGAATAAGGCCTCTCAGCGCTGGGCACAGTCTTGACGGTAAAACCTTTGCTTTTTCGTCGGAAACCGTGGGTTTTGACATAAACTCTTTTCTGAGAGACTTTGAACTTGAGCCTGGCGAGCTTGTTACGGTTTCTGAAAGCGGCTTCGAAAGAAAGCGTTTGGTGAAAAGCGGCAGAAAAGCTTTCTGCGCTTTTGAGTACGCCTATTTTGCTCGTCCAGACTCCACTTTTGACACTAAATACGTTTATGAGGTCCGCGAGCAGTTCGGCAGAAACCTTGTGCGGGAATATCCTGACATAGTCAAAGATGCTGACATCATATTGTCGGTGCCTGAAACGGGCGACGACTCTGCAATAGGCGTGCACGACGAGTCGGGAATCAGGTGGGAAAGAGCTGCTCGCAGACACCGTTACGTCACGGAAAGGGCTTTCATACTTTTGAACAGAGAAAGACATGACACCATAGACAGGAAAATCAACATACTCGCCTCTAAAGTAAAAAACAAACGGATAATCCTAACTGAAGACAGCATTGTGCGCGGAGACACTACACGCATCACCATAAACAAGCTCAGGAAGATGGGCGCCAAGAAGGTCTACGTTTTCGTTACTTTCCCCCGCATAATTGGTCCATGCTTCTACGGCATAGACATGGCGACGTACAGCCAACTTGTCGGAGCCAAACATGACGCGCATGAAATCGCCAAAATAATTGGTGCAGATGCAGTTTGCTATCAGTCAATTGAAGGCTTAGCCAGAGCTATCGGCTTTAGCAAAGACGAGCTGTGCACCGCATGCGTCACGGGAGAGTATCCCACTCCGCTTGCGCAGAAGCTGGCAGACGAAGCCAAACAAAAGTTTCTCCAAGGCAAAGAGGAAGCGGGCAGACCATACGACATAATAAACGCTTTTCCCAAAGCCTGTAGCAAAACAAATTAGCCTTCCCCGCCTATTCTCTTTCTCTGCAGGAAGCTTAGCTATGGAGAAGGTAGGCATACTGGTTGTTTCTTACGGCGCACGAGAAGCCGCCATGATAGACGCTTTCGCAAGAAGCGGCAACTATAACGTGCAGCTTTACGTTGTAGACAAGCAACGGAACCCTTTCAACGTGAAAGCTGCTGCTAAACACGTAGTTATCTCTGACTTGAACGTGAATGAAATCGCAAAGTGTGCTAGAAACAACAGAGAACATCTTGACTTTGGCATTGTTGGGCCTGAAAAACCCATAATAGAGGGCGTACGAGACCTTGTTGAAGAACAAGCTTCCATACCAATGATATGCCCAACGAAGGAATACGCAATCGAAGAAAGCAAGGTTCGGCAACGTAGGCTCTTCGAAAAAATACTTCCTCAAGTTAATCCGCGCTTCAAAATTTTTGACCCAAAAGAATATTCAAGCATAGCTAACGTTAGAAAGGAGGTTTACAAGTGGCTTGACGAGCTGAACAACCAAGCTGTAGTTAAACCTGACAAGCCTGCAACAGGCAAAGGCGTCGGCGTCTGGGGAGACCACTTCTCCAGCCGCGAAGAACTCTTCGAGCATTTCGTTTCAAGCTTCCAACAAGGCCTCGTCATCATCGAGGAGAAAGTTGAGGGCGAAGAATCAAGCTTTCAAGCTTTCTGCGACGGCAAACACTTGGTGCCTCTTCCAGACACCAGAGACTATAAGAGAGCCTTTGATGATGACAAGGGACCTAACACGGGAGGAATGGGTTCTTACAAAGGCGTGGGCGACGTGTTGCCTTTCCTCTCTAGCGAGGACCGTGAGAAAGAAGTCGAAATTGTAACCTCGCTGTTTAACAAGTGGCGGGCAAACAACAGCGAAGCCCTCAGAGGAGTTCCGCTTTACGTAGCTTTCATGCACACCGCCAGCGGATTAAAAATCCTCGAAACCAACAGCCGTCCAGGAGACCCTGAAATAATCAATATTCTGCCCGTTTTGAAAGACGATTTTGTGGATGTCTGCTTTAAGATTATTGAAGGTAGCCTGACGAAGGTGGAGCTGGAAAAAACGGCGACAGTTGCAACCTACAAGGTTCCCCCATCCTACGGCGGATACGACAAGACATTCCCGCACCTTGTTAAAACGGAAGAGGTAGACAAGCCTGTTGACCTGTCGAAGGCTTATGAGCTTGTTAAGGCTCGAAAAGGCAGAATCCGCATTTACCCCGCCTCCATGGAGCAACGTGATGGTAAAACCTATCCTTTAAAGTCTCGCGCCGTGTGTTCTGTTGGTTTGGGCGGCGACATTGAAGAAGCGAGACAGCTGTCACTTGAAGGATTAAGCGCCATAAAAGGCGGAGCGCTTTGGCACCGAACCGACATCGCCTCTGAAAAGCACATTAACTCCAGCATACGTCACATGCAAACCTTGAGGAGTAAAACTTGAACAGAGTGTTCGTCACAGACTGCGAAGGCCCAATTTCGAAGAACGACAACGCTTTTGAGCTTACGACGCATTACGTTCCAAACGGAGCCAAACTCTTCACGGTCATAAGCCGCTACGACGACGTGCTCGCCGACCTCGTCAAAAAGAGTGGCTACAAGGCAGGCGACACGCTAAAGCTGATTTTGCCCTTTCTAAAAGCCTACGGCGTCACAAGCCGGAAAATGCGCAGTTTTTCTGCGTCAAAGTTGCTTCTGATCGCAGACGCCAAAGAAACACTTGACCACGTAAAAAGTATAGCCCCCTCTTTTATAGTCAGCACAAGCTACGAGCACTATATTTATGCACTCTGTCAAAAAACAAGTTTCCCCTACGAGAACACTTATTCAACAAAAGTGAACCTCGAGAAGTATCATGTTTCTGAAGAAGAAAAGAGAAAGCTAAAGCGAATCGCTGAAGAAATCGCTGAAATGCCCATACTTGAAATCCCTTTCAACGCAGAAAGACTTAGCGACCTTTCAAAGCAAAGCCAAGAAACAATAAAGCGATTGGACGAAATTTTCTGGAAGGAAATCGCTTGCACCGGCTGCGGGCGAATCTTTTCAGAAGTTAACCCTGTTGGCGGGAAAGAGAAAGCTGAGGCTTTAAAAGACATAGCAAAGAAGCAAAATGCGGTTTTCAAAGAAATGATGTATGTTGGCGACAGCATAACAGACCAAGAAGCCCTCGCGCTTGTTAAAGCAAATGGTGGTTTGGCAGTTTCGTTTAACGGCAACCAGTATGCAATAAAAAACGCGGAAATCGCCATAATGTCCAAGACCAGCATAGCAACCGCCATAATTGCAGACCTTTTCATTAAAGAAGGAAAAACGCTGGCTATGGAAATAGCAGAGAACTGGAACCGTGAAACACTAAGCAAAAGCCCTGTCGACAAGCTTCTGCTTAAACGCTTGCTCAACCTGCAAAGTTTGCCCAAAGTTAAAATAATAACAAGCGAGAATATGGAATCTCTGGCAAAAAGCAGCACCGAGTTCCGCAAGACGGTTAGAGGAGAAGCAATCGGGAGGCTCGGATAAAAAAATGGTAAAAAAAAGCATAATTGAAGACACATATGCGGAAGCTTTTGAAGGCATCTACTGTCGGCTCATAGTCACTGCTGACGATGAAGAAACACTTCGTAGAGCAGCCCAAGACGCCACCGCCACGCCCGCAATCGTTATCGGCCGAACAGAAGGCGGAATAGAAAAATGGCTCACGGAAAAAGAGACCCCTGACAAGCGCAAAGGCGCAGTTCTCCAGTTCTGGGGAGGAATAGACCCTAAGAAGCCCTTTTCCGAATCCCTGAAAAAGTTTGAAATTGAGCTGTCCTACCGAATTAGGCAAGACATACTCGTTAAGCCTTTGACCGCCGTTTTCGACGCCAACCAGAAACCCGAAGGCAAACTTGACATGATGGAACGCGTCGGCCACTGCGGAGACGGATACGAATGGATAGAAAAACGCCATAGCCGCAAAGTCATCATAGTGCCAATTATGGTTCCAGACTTTATCATCGAACGTTTCTGTGGTTACGCCAGAGGAGTTATGGGCGCAAACTTTTGGATTATGTGCCAAACTAAGGAAGCCATGAAAGAAGCTGGGCATGCCGCTTTGGAAGCAATAAGCAAAGTGGAAGGTGTAATTACGCCTTTTGGGGTTTGCTCTGCAGGCTCCAAGACGGAAACCCGTTTTCCATGGATAGGTCCAACAACAAACCACCTGTATTGCCCCTCTCTAAAAAGTAAGCTTCAAAAACTGTCAAAAGTGCCTGAAGGCGTAAACTACATTCCAGAAATAGTTATCGACGGCACCACGATGAACGCTGTAAAAAAAGCCATGAAAGTAGGCATAGAAGTAGCATCAAAAACTGAGGGCGTCGTGAAAATATCCGCGGGCAACTATGACGGGAAGCTTGGAAAATACAAGATACATCTGCGAGAACTGTTCCCATGAGCCGCTTCGACGTAGTAGGTTTTGGCGCTTTAAACGTTGACAAACTTTTCAAAGTGAACAAAATAGCCAAAGCCGAAGAAGAAAGCTTCGTAACAAGTTTTGAAGAAACATGCGGAGGCTCAGCAGCAAACACAATAGTTGGCCTCGCAAGATTAGGCTGCAAAGTTGGATTTATTGGGAAAGTGGCCGGTGACCGAGAAGGCAACATGCTGCTTAAGAGCTTCCAACAGGAAAACGTGGACACAAGAGGAGTTATTCAAACAAAAGAAGGCCGAAGCGGCGCATGCATGGGTTTCGTTGACCGAAAAGGCAAACGCGCTTTATATGTTGACCCGGGCGTTAACGACACAATCTCCTTCGAGGAGATAGACCTTGGATATGTGGGCCAAGCAGAATTCCTACATCTAACGTCCTTTGTGGGCAACAAATCTTTTCAAACACAAAAAAGGCTTGTGGAAAAGCTTCCAGAAAGTGTCAAAGTTAGCTTTGACGCGGGAGAAATATACGCTGCGAGAGGTTTAGCCTCTCTCGAAAAAATAATGGCAAAAACGTTTGTGTTTATGCCAAACTTCCACGAGCTTAGGCTATTAACTGGCGTGGTTGATTATAAGAAAGGCGCGCAGATGCTGCTTCGTAAAGGCGTGAAAATAGTTGCGGTCAAACTTGGCAGCAAAGGATGCTACGTGGCAGACAGCAAAGAAACTTATCACGTTGAACCTTTCAAAGTCAAGCCAGTAGACACCACAGGCGCAGGTGACGCTTTCTGCGCGGGCTTCCTATACGGTTTGCTTAAAGGTAAAAGCCTATACGAATGTGGACGAATAGGCAATTTCGTTGCCTCGAAAGTCGTTGAGAAAAAGGGTGCCCGAACAGGTCTTGCACGCGCAGAAGAGCTAAAGCTTCTTCATTAAATACTCGATCAAACCTTCAAAAACAAGTTTTCCATCGCCAAACTCTTGCATCCACTTCTGCCTCGTCCAATCAGGCTGCTGCCACCAGTAAAAAGCCCTTTCAGGATGGGGCATCAACCCGAAAACTGTGCCGTCAGCATTGCATATGCCTGCAATATCATGGAATGAGCCGTTAGGGTTTGCGGGGTATTTGCCTTCCGCATATTCGCCTTCTTTGCTGCAGTAACGAAAAACCAGCTGGTCGTTATCGTAAAGTTTCTCCAAAAGACGTTTTTCTTCTTTCTTTGCAAACATAAAACGGCCCTCAGAATGGGCTACAGGCATGCGCAAAACTTTTCCTTTTGGAATATTTGACGTAAATACGCATTTGCCTTTACCTGTATTTTTAAGGTATATCCAGCGGCAATTGTAGCCAGGAGGCACATTAGTTGCTAACGTCGCCGTGGGATACTTGCTTGGGCCTTCAAAGCCAGGCAGCAAGCCGGCTTCAACAAGAACTTGGAAACCGTTGCATATGCCAAGGATGGGGCGGTTTTCTTCCACGAAAGTTTCGAGTTCTTTTCCAAGTTTGGCGAGTATCCACTTTGCCCAGATGGCACCTGCCCTTACGTAGTCGCCGTAAGAGAACCCTCCGGGAAAAACTAGAGCGGCGTATTCCAGAAGACTTTGGCGTTTTGCAACCTCGTTTGCGTGTAGGATTTCGCTTTGAACGTTCAACTCTGCAAAGGCTCTCTTTGTTTCAGCATCGCAGTTTGTGCCGCCTACGCGCAGAATGCAGATTTTGATTTCTTCGCGCTTCATGGTTCCACGCCTTTTTTGAAAGTCTGCTTCCAGTTTTCTAGCAAATCGCCCAATGCGGCGTCAACGACCACTTTCCCATCCAAACCATTGACGCGGAAACGCAAGTTTTTCGTGACTTTCCCTATTACAGCGTAGGGTGTTTTTTTCATAAGCGCTTCAAACTCTTCCTTTGCCTTTTCCGTGACCTCCACCAGGAAGCGACTGTTAGATTCAGAGAAAAGCACAAAGTCACTGCGATTCAACCCATTGGATGGAACTTTCCGCAAATCCAGCTCCATGCCGTAGCCGCCTGAAAAAGCCATCTCGGCAGCAGCAACCGCTAACCCACCCTCAGACAAGTCGTGGCAAGCAGTAACCAGCCCAGACTCGATGGCTTTCGTAACCGCATTAAAAACTTTTCTTGCTTGGCGGGCTCTAACTCTTGGAACATTCTTTCCCAAGAAGCCTCTTAGCCTGTAGTATTCTGAGCCTCCCAGCTCGTTAAAGGTTTCTCCAACAAGATAAACCAAGTCTTTTGGCTTCTTTGCTTCCATAGAAACCGCTAAGCGGACGTCTGGAAGAACCCCCACAGCAGTGATTAGCAGGGTTGGCGTTACAGGTCCAAGCGGGGACTCGTTGTAAAGGCTGTCCTTCCCCGAGATGAATGGCGTTCCAAAAGCCGTTGCAAAGTCATAGCATGCCCTGCAAGCCTCAACTAGGCTGCCAAGTCTTTCGGGACGCTCAGGATTTCCCCAAGTGAAGTTGTCAAGCAACGCTATCCTTCTGCCGCCTACAGCGATGTTGTTCCGTATGGCTTCGTCTATGGCAGAAGCAGCCATCCAATAAGTGTCAATCTTCCCGTACTGAGGATTTATTCCACATGAAACTGCTATGCCTTTCCACGTGTCATCCAGCGGCTTCAATATTGCGGCGTCGTTTGGTCCGCCATACTCGCCTTGTAAGGGTTTAAGCACCGTGTTGCCTTTTACTTCGTGGTCGTAGGTTCGAACCACGCTTTCTTTACTTGCGATGTTAGGCGAAGCCAAAAGCCGCTTAAGCGTCTCTGTTAAATCTGTGGGCATCGGAAAAGACGGTTCTTCAAACCTTGTTTGCAGCAACTCGGCTTTTTTCGTTGTTAATGGGGGGCAGAAAAGAAAATCTATGTTCATTTCCGCAACGACGTCATTTTCATACACAAGCCTCAGCATTTTCTCCGCTGTTAACCTGCCGATCACCGTGGCTTCAACGTCTTCCTTCCGAAAAACAGCTAAAACTTTTTCAAGGTTCTCCGCCGGCATCGTCAGCAGCATTCTCTCTTGCGACTCGGAAACGTAAATTTCCCAAGGAGCCAGCCCAGCATATTTCAGCTGAACCTTGTCAAGCTCCACAAAGGCTCCACAACCAAACTTTTTCGCAGTTTCGCCAACAGCCGAAGATAGCCCGCCGCCGCCAAGGTCGGTTATTGCTGAGGCTACTTCTAAATCGCGTATCTCAATTATGGCTCTCTTCAGCTTTTCTTCTTCAATGGGATTGGCAATCTGCACCGCGGGACGCGAGATTTCCTCAGACTTTTCCGTCAATTCCGCGGAAGCAAAAGTTACGCCGTGAATGCCGTCGCGCCCTGTTTTTCCTCCAGCCAGAACTATAAGGTCTCCTGCCTTCGCATTCTTCTTAAACTTGCCAAGTGGTAACAACCCAATGCATCCGCAGTAAACCACAACGTTTCCAACATAGCTTTCGTCAAAGCATATGGCTCCGTTAACCGTTGGGATTCCCATGTTGTTTCCATAATTTCCAATGCCGCCAACGACGCCCATGTAAACGTATTTAGGGTGTTTAACACCAGCCGGAAGCTTTGCGTAATCAAAATCTAGCGGGCCAAACCCCAACACGTCGGTGCAAGCAATAGGATCAGCCCAGACGCCGAGAACGTCCCTTATGACTCCGCCAGTTCCAGTTGCTGCTCCTCCGAAAGGTTCAACTGCTGACGGGTGATTGTGGGTTTCCACTTTAACCGCAATTCCGTAGTTTCTGTCAAAGCGTATTATGCCCGCGTTATCCTCAAAAACCGAGAAACACCAGTTGGGCGCGATTTCTTTTGTTGCTTTTGCAATGTACGTTTTGAAGAGACCGTTTATTATTTTTCCGTTGAATCTAATTTTGCTTTTGAAAGTCTTGTGGAAACAGTGTTCAGACCATGTTTGCCCTATAGTTTGAAGTTCCACATCGGTGGGGTTTCTTTTTTCCTTTTTAAAATAAGCTTGAACTCGCTTCATCTCTTCAAGGTTCAAGCCTATGTTTTGCTCTCGGCTGATTTCCAGAAGTTGCGCGTCGCTTGCTTCTAGAAGGTTTACCTCGAAGATCGGGTAAGGGACGTTTCTGCGGACATACAAGTCTGAAGTCATTTTTCTTCCTCAAACTCGATGAAGAAGTTGTCCTTTGTTGGGTTTGCCAAAAGCCTTTTGCATATTTCTTCAGCTTCATCTTCAGCTTCCTTTCGGGACTTTGCTTCAAGAACTATTCTGTAAACTTTGCTTACTTCAACAGTTTCAACGGCATACCCAAGCTCTTTAAGCAAATGCGCTGTGGTTTCGCCTTCAGGGTCGCTGTGGCCGCTTTTTAGTCGCACTTCGATTCTTAAGTGGTGCTTCATAGGACAAGTTTGATTTATTAAGAGATTTAAGTGCTTTTGTCAACAAGAAAGCAAAACTATTTCAAGACTATTTTTCGTTTCTTGTAATAAACCACTGTTCCATCAAGACTTTTTACTTCACCAATAAGCTCAGCATGTATTCCACTTTTGCCCAAAGCGTCCAACGCGTCATCCACGTTTGCCTTGTCAACTATAACTGCGAAACCCCAGCCCATGTTAAACGTTCTAAACATCTCTTCGTCAGATATCCTGCCCCCGAGTTCAGTGGCAGTTTGCTGAATCAGCTCAAAGATTGGCTGTGGCTTAAAATTGTTGAACACAAAGCCTATGTTCTTCGAAAACTTTGCGAGATTGCGGAATTTTGCGTATCCTTCACCTGTGATGTGCACGGCTGCTTTTAAGGGAACACGGTCAGCCAATTTCAGAAATGGCTTCGCGTATATTTGTGTAGGTTTCAGAACCTCGTAAACTATCTCAATTTCTAATCCGTCCGGAATATCATGTGCTTCGTATTTTCCGTTCCACTGCTTAAAGAGAATTCTTCTTGCTAGCGATATGCCGTTGCTGTGAAGCCCAGTGCTACGCAAACCGATGATGGCGTCTCCAGCTTTTATGTCTCTTCCAGTAATTACTCTATTTTCAGAAACACTGCCTATTGCTGCCACAACCAAGTCAAAACCCTTACCTTCCCTCAAGCCCTGTATTACTTCGGAAACGTCGCCTATCTCTCCGCTTGGCACAACACACTCGGCTTCAACAGCTCCAGCCGATATGCCCTTCATCAGTTCTCTGATTAGTTTTGGTTCTGAAAACTGAGCGTGAATGTTGTCTGCTACGGCAAGCGGTTTGGCGCCCGAGCGTATAACGTCATTAACTGCCATGGCAACGCCGTCTATCCCTATAGTATCGTATTTTTCCGCCAGCTGCGCTAAAAGCACCTTTGTGCCAACGCCTTCAATAGTCAAATCCAAGAAATGGCTTTTTCCCACTGGGAAGATGTTTCCGTAGGGAAGCTGAACCACGTTTCCAGCAGGGCAAAACTTGTATGTTTCTTTTAAGAGGGATAGCGCTTTCTTGGATTCAGCTCTAACTTTTCTGTTAACCCCTGCATCTGCGTAAGTAAACTCACGGGGCATCGAAATTCACCGCCAATCACTACTTTGTTTATTTTTGGAAGATAGTGATAACATTTTGGCTTCAAAGCCTTCAAAACTACGAAAAGCCATTTTTAGGCTTGCACAGAAAAACAAATATTTGCCAAACAAGCTAATTGTACTTGAGGAGAAAGAGGGCATGTTCCATTCACTATTAGACAGTATACTCTTTATTCGATGCACCTTCAAATATAGAGACCGCGCGGAGATAATCAGCGACATACTATCCTCTATAAGAAATTCCAGAAAAGGCCAAAAAATAACGCGAATAATGCAGAGCGCCAACCTAAACTACATGCAAACCACGAAATACCTCGACTACATGACAAACTGCGGATACATAGTCTCTACAGTAGACGCAACCTACATTATAACAGACAAAGGCCTAAGATACTTACAGATGTCCGAAACACAAGAAAGCCGCGCAAGATAAAGAAACAAAAAACCGATGAAATCCACCCCCGAACAGATTAGTCTAAAAAGGTATAACTGCGTTCGAAATACTTTATTGATATGCAATTTTTGGCATGGCAAGCAGAACCTGCAAACGCTGAAGGGAGAAAGGATAAAAACGCAAAGTTCTGCCTGCCACCCTCTCTGGTCGCGTTAAAGCTTGCTGCCGTTACAATTCTTTACTATGAATTACTCCAGTTTTAACTTTCAAATTTACATCGCAGAAATACCTGTTTACATCCATTTTAGATGCCGCGTTTGACAACAAATCAAGAAGGGCATAATAATGGTTTAAGAATTCAATTCCTTTTTCGCTAGTTTGATAACATAGCTGCCCTTTGTGCAAGACCATGTTGACAAAGCCCATGTCTAGCAAGATTCTAAGATATTTTCCAAGTTGCTTGCTGTTGATGTTTGCGCGTTTCATTATGGTGAACCTTGACTTTTCTCCCTCCTTGACATTTTCAAGCATCAGCGCAATAATTTCAAAGTGGCTTCTATACTTTCTTTGAAGAGGCAAACCAGCTAAAGCCTTTCTTTCAATCTGAAGATAGCTAAGCCTCCCTCTTCCCCCAATGTTCAGCAAAGTCCACACCCAAACTAATCTGTTCATATTGAATATATTATGGATATTTTCCATAGAAAGCATTGAATGATTATCTGACCGCTTGTTGACAATGTTGAAACGGAATATTCTTTAATGAGAAGACGCATAATTTTAAGTCAATTGAAGCTGTTGAATTAGGCTTAGGGGAAAAAGCTTGGCCCAGAGCAAGCTTGCACCTAGCGAAATTCGAATACTGGAAGAATCTCTCGGCGCAAAGCTTACACCATGCAGCATCCGCCTTAGGGAGGGAGAACACCAATACAACCTTGCAAAGACTATTGCGGCTTATCAGCTAGAACTGCATTTTCCAGATGTGAAGGAAATCATAAGCAGTCTTTATGGCAAAGAAAAAGCGGATGATATTCAGTTTGTTAGGAAGATACAGACGATTCTTAAGAAAATGGAAAAAAGCAATATCGTGCTGATTTTGCCTAAGAAAAGACCTTGGGATTTGCAGAGATACGGCGTTGTAAGCTTTAAGTTCGAAGATGTTGAAAAGAGTAGTGTGCTTTTGGCTTCTGACGAGCAAATAAAAAATGCACAAAACGTGTTGCAAAGCATGATTGTTCAACAAGTTTCAGTAAAAGCTAAACGTGAGCAAAGCCGATTCACAACCGCATTTTTAAGCGTTGTCCTGATCTTGTTGTATTGCATAAGTGTCTTAGCTTTAATGCAACCTATTGTCAACGTGGCTGTTTTTGTTGTTTCCTTTTCTTTAGCCACTTTGGCCGCGCTTGTGCTGGGGAAGCGGCTTTCCCGCGGATGGTGATATGTTTGGTTGAGTCTGTAATGTCTAGAAAAAGCCGTGCTATCTGCCTTTCAGTGGTAATTGGGTTGCTGGTTTTTTGCTTTTCGCGTATTTCGATTTTCGTGGAAGCAGAGAAGAAAATTTGGATAGTGGATGATGATGAACCTGCTGATTTTCAGAAAATTCAAGACGCAATAAACAACGCAAGTTCTGGCGATGAGATTTATGTACGGAACGGTTTGTACTATGAGCGTTTAGCTGTAAATAAGAGCGTGGTGATACGAGGAGAGAACAAGTTTTCCACGATAATTGACGGTGGCAACTATGAATCAGTAGTTAGAATCTTGGCAAACAATGTTACTCTAAAGGGTTTCACTGTAAGGCACAGTGGCACAAGCTCGGTTGACAGTGGGGTTCTTATGGTTCAAGCAAGTAACGCCGTGATAAGCGATAACTTTGTTATTGAAAATAATAACGGGATAAGCTTACACTTCTCAAATGATACCTTAATCTCGAATAATTATGTCGCATCCAACAATCTTGAAGGAGTGAAATTGTACTCTTCGACACGCAGTTTGGTTTTAAACAACACGATTGAAAACAACATGGATGGAATCTACGTTTATTCTTCTTGGGAAAACGTGATTCGCAACAATATTATTTTTCAAAACGTTTTTTGTGGCATGTACCTTAGTCTTTCTGTTGAAAACTATTTCGTTGGAAATAGCATCTATTCGAGTGGTGCTTTTGGGGTTTACTTGTCTTTTACTAATGAGAACGTTTTTTATCATAATAACTTTAACAATACAAGTCAGATATGGAGCAATGGCAACACCAACTTTTGGGATTTTGGCAAGGAAGGTAATTACTGGAGTGGTTATTCTGGAACAGATAGTAACCTTGATGGAATTGGGGACTTGCCCTTTATGACCGAAGTGAATAACTGGGACAACTTTCCGTTGATGGGCAAGTTTTCCGATTTCCAAATAAACTTTGAAGGCAAGGAATACAATATCCTTACGATCTCAAATTGGACAATTTCAGCATTGTCCTTTAATATAGGAAGCGAGACGGGAAATCGGATAATCCTATTTAATATTACGGGAAGCAACAACTCGACCTTTTTCTTTAGAATTACTTTCCCTTCTGACTTAATGACTTATCCTTATATTGTGTTAATTGACGGTCGCCAAGTTACTCCTTCTTCCATAAAGACTAGTGATGGCAAAACCACTTTGTACGTGGCTCATGTTGGTGGAAACTATACAGTAAGAATAATTTCCTCCGAGGTTATGCGTCGCTACGAGGAACTGCTTAACAATTACACGGCACTCCAAAAGAACTTTGTCACTTTAAACCTTACATATTACAATCTCATGAACAACTATTCGGTTCTTTTAAGTGCTTACACTCAGCTTCAAGTTGATTTTGATGTTTTAAACCAGTCTTATCAGCAGCTGGCAGAGTTGAACTCAACATACTACGCGCTTCTCGATAATTATACTGCCTTGCAGAATCAGTTCCATGAACTGAATTTGGCTCACTACAACCTGGTAACTAACTATGTTGCTTTACAGAATAATTTTGATGGGTTAAACTCTACTTATGTGCAGCTTACCAACAATTACAATGTTCTTTTAACAGCATACGGTCTGCTGAACGCTTCTTACTACGCCCAAATGCGCGATGTTTCTGAACAAACGCAAAACTTGCGGAACATGACCTACGCGGTCAGCGCGGTTATCGGCATCATGCTTGTTGCTGTAGTGTATCTGTCAAAACAAGCACATGCGAGAAGTGCAAAAAGCAGGGTTGAAAGCGCCGAGAAAACTATGACTTCACACCAGTTCTTTTCCTCTTAAGAGAGCTTTTTTGTTCATTTCGGCATCTTTGGCTGTTCCAGTGTCTTCTATTGCTTTTTCTAAAGATTTTTCGCTAACGATCGACGTTACCCTAGTTAAGGCGCCCAGCATAAGCATGTTTGCATAAAGTTTTAAGCCGAACCATTCTTCCGCCTTGCTTGTTGCTGGAATCTTGACTGTTTTTGCTCTTGTTTCCGGAATTAATCTAACCGAGTCGCTGTCTATGATTAGAGTTCCATCTTCTTTGAGATCTTTGAGGTTCTTTTCAAGCGCTTCTTGGCTCATCACCACGAGGACATCACATTCCCTAACAAGTGGAAAGCCGATTTTGTTTTCGGATATTATGACTTCGCTTTTTGCAGCGCTTCCTCTGGCTTCTGCGCCATAAGTTTGTGTCTGTACCACATGCTTTCCCTCATAGGCTGCTGCTCGACCCAGAATTTGCCCTGCTAAGACTACTCCTTGCCCGCCAACCCCGCAAAAGCGCACTTCAACCCGCATTCTTTTTCGCCTCTCTTATCATGTTGTAAACTGTTTCTACAAGTGTTGACCTTTGCTTCTGGAGGAATTCGCCTACAACTATTCTCCCGCCAATTTCCTCTTCGCTCAAATCCTTTGCCTGTTCGATAGGCACCGCGTTTTCTTTGAACCATTTCAGCATTTCTCCAGCGTCCTTGAAGCCAGCCCTTCGGCCGTAGGCTGTTGGGCACTGGCTTACCACTTCGATGAATCTGAATCCCTTTAGCGTAAGGGCCTTTTTGATGGATTCTTTAAGCTCGTTCTGGTTGGCGGTGGTCCAGCGTGCGACGTAACATGCCCCCGCGGTCACGGCAAGCTTTGCCGTGTCAAGTGGCATTTCAAAGTTGCCGTAAGGCGTTGTGGTTGTTTTGGTTCTGAACGGCGTGGTTGGTGCAACCTGCCCGCCTGTCATGCCGTAAACCATGTTGTTTACCATTATCACGAGGATGTCTAGGTTTCTGCGGGCCGCATGTATGAAGTGGCTTAGGCCTATGCCGACGATGTCTCCGTCTCCGCCGAAAACAACAACGTTCAAGTTTGGCTTGACCAGTTTCACGCCTGTAGCTACTGGTATGCTTCTGCCATGCAAGGTGTGTATCGAGTCTGCCAGAAAGTGGGGAGATGGAATCCACGCTGAACAGCCGATGCCACTGCAGAAAACGAATTTTTCTAGGGTTTGGTGCCCCAGTTCGTGAACGGCTTTCAGGAAAATGTTTGTTATGGTGTAGGCGCCGCATCCCGCGCAGAAGGGCGGCTTAATGTCTCTGAGGTATTTCTTTGCTGAAAAAGCTTCAGTCAACCCTTGACCACCCCCGCAATTTTGTCTTGCAACTCTTCTGGCGTGATTAGTTCTCCTCCACCTATCTTGTTAAGCGGAACCACTTTGGCTTTTCCACGTGCTGCCCTTTCAACCTCGTAGAAGATTTGTTTCAGATTCATTTCTGGAACAATTATTGCTTTTGCCGATGTTGCCATACGTTCGACGGCGGTGTCTGGGAACGGCCAAACTGTTCTTAGCCTTATGAAGCCTGTTTTGATTCCTTTTTCATTCAAGGTTTCAACTGTCTCGTAGATGCTTCTTGAGGTGCAGCCATAGGAGACTATGCCTACTTGGCAGTTGTCTATGTTGTGGCTTTCGTAGTCTTCAAGTTCCTTCACGTGATTTTGTATCTTGTTGTTTAGCCTTTCCACAAGCTTCCTATGCACAACCGGGTCGGCTGTGACTCTGATCCCATATTCGTCGTGGGTTGAACCTGTGACAATCAAGTTGTGTCCTTCGCCGACGGCAGGCATGGGCGGGACTTCGTTCAGGCCGAAAAAGGCTTTCTCTCCTTTTTTTGGTTTTTTGCGGTTAACTATTTCTATGGCTTCGGTTTGGGGGATTGTGACTTGTTCTCTCATGTGGGCGACTATTTCGTCTGCAAGTAGCACAACGGGAGTGCGGTACCTTTCTGAAAGGTTGAATGCCCTCATCGTGAGTGTGAACATCTCCTGTACAGAGTTTGGCGCGAGAACGATGGCCGAGTAGTCGCCATGGGTGCCCCAACGGGACTGCATAACGTCTCCCTGCCCGCACTTGGTGGCTTGCCCCGTGCTCGGGCCTGCTCTTTGAACGTTGACTATTACGCATGGGGTTTCCGTCATGAAGGCATAGCCTATTCCTTCTTGCATAAGGCTAAAGCCTGGTCCAGAGGTTGCGGTCATGGCTTTGGCTCCGGCCCAGCTTGCGCCGATGATTGCGCCTATTGAAGCCAGTTCGTCTTCCATTTGGATTGCTATTCCGCCGACTTGTGGCAGTCTTTTCGCCAAGTGTTCAGCTATTTCGCTTGAGGGCGTTATCGGGTAGCCCGCGAAGAACCTGCAGCCCGCAACTATCGCGGCTTCGGCGCATGCTTCGTTTCCCTGCCAAAAACGTATTTTGTTTGCGTGGTTTCTGCTCAAACGAGTTCCCCATGCTCTTCAATAGCATATGCCTTGAAGGTTGAGCCTAAAAGGTTTTATCCTATATGTTTGCAATTTATGCTCTTAAAGAGTTGAGGAAAAATGGAAGAAGAACTAATTGATTATGCCTTAGATTATGCTCAAAGCAAAAAAGTTGAATACGCTGAAGTGCGAGCGCTGAGCCAAGTTCAGGACAGAATGATGCTGAGAAACGGCACGGTTGAAGCCTACGCATCTGCCGTGGACAGTGGTTTCTGCGTGCGCGTCATGGCAAACGGCGGTATAGGCTTTGCATCAACCAACAAGTGGACAAAGGAAGAAGCTAAAGAAATAGTTGACATGGCTTATAGATATGCGGTGGCTGCTAAAAGAAAAGAAAAACTAAAGTTTGCGGAAGAAAAAGGCGTGGAAACAAAATGGGTCGTGGATCAGAAGAAGAAAATAGAAGATGTTTCGCCTGAAGAGCGCATAGCCATGTTCGTTGATGTTCACAAGACGTTGGCTTCGTGCGGCGTCAAGGTCGCCGCGACAATGACGCAATGCTCAATCGACCTTGTCTCGAAGTACTTTGTAAACTCTGAAGGTTCCCGGATCTCCTCTTTCGTCCCTAAAATAGGCGCCTTCATCTTCATCACCGTTGCTGAAGAAGGAAAAACCGAACAGGCATACGAGCAGTTTGGGTACAGCGGCGGGTGGGAAGCCTTCAAAGAATGGAACGTGGCTGAAAAACTGGTTCACAACGCCAAAGTCTTGAAAGACGTGATCACCAAAGCAAAAGCCGTTAAAGCAGGCAACATGGATCTGATCTGCGGTCCAGAGGTCACAGGCATAGCTGCGCACGAATCCTGCGGGCACCCAATGGAAGGCGACCGAATTTTGGGGCGCGAAATGAGCCAGGCAGGAAGGTCTTTCATTTATAAAGGGGGGCCTTACTGGATTGGCACGCGTATTGGAAGCGACTGCGTCACGATTGTTGATGATCCTACGATTGCACATAGTTACGGCTACTACTTGTATGATGATGAGGGTGTGAAGGCCAGGCGCAGGTTTCTGTACAAGAACGGGGTAATAAACGAGTTTCTGCACAATAGAGAGTCAGCTGCGAAACTTGATACTAGAAGCAACGGTTCTTCGCGCTCAGTGAACTATGATCGAGAGGCAATTGTGCGGATGGCGAACACTTTTGTTCTTCCTGGCGACATGAGTGAGGAAGAGCTAATTGAAGATGTTAAGTACGGCGTTTTCATGAAGTCTTTTACCGAGTGGAACATTGATGACAAACGTTTTAACCAACGGTATGTGGGCAGAGAAGCCTATCTGGTAGAGAACGGCCAACTTAAGCATCCTGTTGCGAGACCCGTGATAGAGACGACTACGCTTAAATTTTGGTCTGCTGTGGACGCGGTTTCGAAGAAGGTCGAGTTTGACGCTGCAATGTGTGGAAAAGGAGACCCTGCACAGGGAATACCTGTTTATACGGGTGGGCCTTGTCTTCGGCTTAGAGGGGTGTACATAAAATGAGCGACGCGCTTAACAAAACTGAAGATATTGTCAAGAAGGCAAAGAGTTTAGGCGCAGACGAGGTTATTGCGAAGACAACTTTTGGCAGATATCGGCAGGTGCGTTTCAGCAATAACCAGGTTGACATTACTGTTGCGTGGAACGACTATGTGACTGATCTGGCTTTGGCTTGGAAGAAACGTGTGGTGGCCACGCAGATACACAATTTTGAAGACGTTGACAAAAGCGTTAAGCACCTGCTTGGTCTGGCAAAGGTGTCTCAGGAAAACCCGATGTTCGGCGGGTTTGCAAAGGGCAAGTTCCGCTATGCGAAGAGCACTGTTGACAAGAAGCTTGCTGATTTAGAGAATCCGACAGACTACGTTTTCGAGGCTATTGAAGCTGCAGAGAAAGAAGGCGGAAAGGTCGAGTGCGGAGGCATCCTTTTCACAAGATTCGAGGACGTCTACTTAGTGTCTTCGGAAGGCCCTTCAGGCGTTGACAGCCGCTCGGCCATCGAACTTTCCATACGAGCTTTCACCGAGAGAGAGGCTTCAGGCCACGGCGTCGAATGCAGCTCATCACTTAAAAACTTCAAACCAGCCCGTGCAGGCGCCAAGGCAGGCGAGATTGCGAAACTTGCTAAGAACCCGCAGGTCGGCGAAGAAGGGGTTTACGACGTAATTTTTGACCCTTTGATTTTCGGTTCTTCGTTGGCTGTGTGGGGCGGCATGGTTTCGGCTTTCTCGGTCATGATACAGATGTCGGTCTTCGTTAACAAGGTTGGGCAGAAAGTGGCGCCTGAAATTGTCACGTTGAAAGACAATCCTGCTTCCTACTCGTTGGCAAGCCGTGTTTTCGACGATGAAGGCGTGCCCACGAGGGAGAACGTTTTCATCGACCACGGCGTGCTTAAGACCTACCTGCACAACGCGTCCACCGCCAAGCTGTTCAAAACTGAAACCACGGGTAACGCTGGGCTGATTTTCCCGAGTCCGTGGAACATTGAGATGGAGCCGGGCGACGTTAGCAAAGACGAGCTTTTTGCTGAGCTTAAGAACGGGCTTTACTTGACAAACACTTGGTACACTCGCTTCCAAAACTATGCGAAAGGCGACTTTTCCACTATACCGCGAGACGGCATCTTTCTTGTCAAAAACGGCGAAGTGAAGAAGTCTCTTAAGGACTTGCGTATAAGCGATAACGCGTTAACGATGTTGAATAACATAGCGGCGATTTCTAAAGAGAGACAGCATGTGCACTGGTGGGGCGAGGCTGATCCACCTTCGCTAAGCCCGTACGTGCTTATCAAAAACGTACACATAACCAAATCAAGATAGAAAACTTTTTTCACTCTTTTTCAATAATAAACGCAAGATTTATTCTAATTAGCTAACACGTATTTCCCGTTGCGGTTGTGGTCTAGCTTGGTTAGGACATCAGCCTCCCACGCTGACAACCCGGGTTCAAATCCCGGCAACCGCATCATACCCTTTATCCAGAGGAGTGTCTTAATTGCGGCTTTTTCTGATAGAGTCTTTACCTGCTTGGTTATTTTTTAATCTAAAATAATAATTGGGTTCTTAACCCTAAAATTGTATTTTAAAATAGCAGATTTATATCGCTTGGTCGCCTAAGAAATCCAGAATTTTTCTTGGGTTAAACACGCCTAAAGAGGCATAAGGCACGTTTCTGCCGATTTTCGGAACAAGTCCCGCCGCGTCTGTTCCAAGCTTGCACGTTACAGCTTGCTCAAAAACCCCTAAAGGCTCAACTTCCACCACATCTCTTAGGTTTCCCATATGCTTCAAGGCTAACTCGACATTCTCCAGTGAAGCTCCCAAGACTATCAGCCGGTCCAGCAAACTCTTAACCCATAACCTAAAAAGCGTAAGCTGCTTTTCCGCTAGAGCGGCCTCCACTTGTCCACTTTCGCTGTTTATTTTGAGAATTTTGACGGTCAAGGGCAGATTTTCAACTAAGCCGAAAAGCTCGGCAATTTTGGCGAGAGCCACTTTTCTTCCATCAACGAGTTGCGCTTGCAGATGCTGCAACGGAACGGTGGCCTCAACGGTTTCTGGCAAAAAAATTCCAATGTCAACCGCAATGTGTCCTTTACTTTGGTTAAGCTTTGTTATACGTCCTTTTATAATTGAACCGTTTCCCAAGTTTTCAAGCGTTTCTGGGCAGATGCCTATGACCTTATTTAAGTATTTTATCGCTATCTTTTCGTCTTCACCCGAGACCGCCAGTTTTGCCAATCCATGCGGGGTAGTGCCATGCAAAATTATTTCTACGGCAAGCCCTTTTAGGAGGTTTCTGATTTTTTCCTCTAAAAGTTTTTGTTGCGAATTGCTGTAAATTTTGGCTTGCAACCTCACGGTTGGCATTCGCAGTCGCCTATCAAATGCATCATTTCCGCGTGAAGCCTCAAAACTCTTTCCACAGCGGACGGCGGCAGTTCCCTAGAAAGCTCTTGAATGGTTTTTTCTATGGGCACACGTCGTGAACCTTCAATAAGCTTATCAGCATATGCCACAATTTTTTCTTCCAAAGTCTGAGGGACATAAACGTCCTTGGGCCACTTTAGCTTTTTTGCCTCTTGCGTGGTAATTCCCCCGCCCACGTGCCTCTTAATTATCGATAATACGTTTTCTGGCAAACCAAGCGCTTTTCCAATATTCGCTCCTACCACCGCGTGATGCACGCTGTGAGTCTGCGCGCGGCCGAGGTCGTGCAAGAGAGCGCCAATCTCCACAAGCTCAACATCCACTGCCAAACCTCTTTCCTTGCAGTTTTCAGCAATTTCCCTTGCAAGTTCAGCCACCGCCCTGCAATGCCTAACTACGTTTTCTTTGCATCCGCTTTGCCTAAGAAGACGCAATGCCTGCTCTCTCGACGGAAGCTTGTCACTCACCAAGCTCCTTCCTAAGCTGCTCAACCTTCTTTGACAAGACTTCGAGAATTTTACTGTTATCATAATGCATTAGAGGCTTGCCACATGTGGGGCACTTGAAAACAAGCTCTACCGCCTCTTCAAACGGCACCCGCTTGCATCCCGGCGTGTTACAATAGTAGAAATCATGATTTTTCTCGTATTCGAGTCTTATGTTTAGTTTTTCAAGCACGCGACGTTTTTGGCTCAGTATGAAGCCTTCAAGCTGGTCTGGCTGGAGCTTCCAGTGGAAAATGAACCATCCGGTTTTTGGGTCACGTGTTCTTCTCAGACTGACTAGGGAGTGGTCGTAGAGTTTATAGAGGATTTTGCGGACTGAGTTTAGCCTTACCCCCGTTTTGTTTGATATCTCGTCGTCTGTTATCTCGTCTGAGTTCTTGAGAATTTCGATT
>JAWAPV010000001.1:0-28529 GCA_038894255.1 Bathyarchaeia archaeon | reverse complement strand
TACTTCAAGAAAGAACAAAGAGTGTAATTTAAGAACAGTTGAAGTATCGTTACCTCGAGAATAGAATGGGGAAAAAATGACGGCAACCAGCAAAGTGGAAAGACAGGAATTGTATAAAGGTCGCGATACGCAGACTTTGATAAGTAAATTTCTTAATGGAGAAATTAAAGAGCTCAACCCTGTTTTTGACCCTAAACTTGGATACCGCTATCCCGAAGTGGAAGCCATTGTGGGCGATAGCCAGATGGCTGACGATTTTTTGAACAAACTTTACAGCGCCGGGATATTGAGACGGAAGCTTTATGATAAGGTGATTTACTGCCCGCAATGTAACACCGCTAATGTTTCAGTTCGCTATTGCTGCCCCTATTGCAAGTCTTTTGACATAAGAAAAAGCTCGTTAATTGAACATGTCAAGTGCGGGTACATGGATGTTGAAGAAAACTTTGCCGCGGGAGCCAAACTTTCTTGTCCCAAATGTCACGATGAGCTTAGGAAGCTGGATGTGGATTATAGGAAGGCGGGTGTGTGGTGTACGTGTAATGATTGCAAGAGAAGTTTTGACATTCCTGTTTCTTCGCATTTTTGCCGTGACTGCAAAGAAAACTTTTCGTTTGAAGAAATAAGGATTGAGAATGTTTATTCTTACACTTTGAGTGAAGAGGCTCGGGGAGAAGCCAAGATTGGGTGGATTGTGATTGCTCCGATTAAGGAGTTTTTTGAGGAGCAAGGGTTTGAGGTGGAAAGCCCGGCTTATCTTAAGGGCAAGTCTGGCGCTAACCACTTGTTTGACATAGTTGCAAGCAAGGGAGAAGTGACTCGCAAGATTACTGTGGTGGATGTTACGGCTTCCAGCGAACCCGTAGTGTCTGAGCAGCCCGTCATTGCGTTGTTTGCCAAGATTTTTGATGTTTCGCCGCACAAGGCTTACCTAATCGTTATCCCCCAGCTAAGCGAAAATGGCAAGAAAATGGCTGAGCTTTATCATATTCAGGTTATAGAGGCGAAAAACGAAAAAGAAGCCGTAAGAAGCTTAAAGGAAAGCATGACAAGCTAGCCCTTTTCTACGGAAAGATTGAGACGTTGCCTTTTTCGGTTGTTACTTTGGCTATAAAATCATCTTTAGGTAGCCTAATGTCTACACGTATGTAGGTCGCGGTTTCGCCTGAGTTAACAAAAAAGTTGGCGACGTAGCGTTGATGATACGTAGCGTTAAGCAGCCAAATAGATACTACGTGCGTGGTAAACGGGCTAGAGTTCTTCAGCTCAAAACATGCGCCATCCAAGATCGCTCTTACTCCAACAAAATCCACTCCGACCAGCGTCTGGTTTGGGCTGGTTCCTTCGCCGTAAAACTGCACAAGCACCGTGTCGTTAGCGTTTACGTAGCTTTTCCAGTCATCGGTTATTTGGATGGCGTATTCGTTCCAAGCGCCTGTTATCGGCTGGCTCCCTGAGGTGCTGTTAAATCCTGTGTCGCTGAAGCTTGCCGCGGTCCAGTTGTACATTTTCAGAAACCATTTTTTAGCGTCTTCTGAAACGTTGTATCTGATAAGTAGCTCAATTCCGTTTACGTAATCTAGCGGGTAGGTGGCGGTGTCTAGCAGGAAGCTGTTAGCTATGTTGAGTTGATAGGTGTCAGAGGTTGTTGCTTTGAATTCGACCCAGTCAACTTTAAGCTCAAACGGCGTGTCGGCGGATTTGACTCCTTTTATTTTTATTTTCCAGCCTCCAGCGGCGTCTCTGAAGATGTTTGGGTCAGAGGTTATTGTCTGGTTTGTTGTTACGTCTGTTAGGCCGATCGTGTTTGATAGGTATCCATCTCCGCTGGTTGGGTATTGGCTTGTTTGGTAATTGTAGAGTTGGAAGGTGGTTGCGACGTCTGCCGTGGTGTATGAAGAGTCTATTGTCCATTCGAGCTGGGTCCAGTTTTGCGTATTTGAATTGCCGACGAATTCGATTTCGGCGGTTTGCGTCAAGACGGGCAGTTTACACGAGATTAGTCGAGCGTTTCGAACCCTTGCACTTGTACTTTCGCCCATCCAGCTTAGTTTGTCAGTGGTGCTTCCGCCGCTTAGGGCTTGTTTGGTCATAAAGAAGGCGGATTCGTACGTGGTTGCATCACGATGCTCCACAAGGGGTGATTGTATGGTAGAAGAGGAAGCTTGGAAAGTTATGCCGACCGAGTAAGACGCGGAGCCAGAGGCGTAAGCAAGTGAGCCTATTATCAAGTAATCAGCCGCGTCAGCAAGGTAGGTGTTCGTGACTTTATCATACCATGTGTTTGGAGCGGCAGGAGCCGACTCTGCTTCACTTTCAGCATAGTGGGTGTTGTCAAACTGGTCAAGTCTTACGGCAAGTATATGCGCGTGGTTTATGCCGGCTGTTGCAATGGCGTTTGAGGTGCAGTATTGGATTTTGAAAGTGTGCGGCGAAGCGTCAAGGCTTACTTTTCTCATAACGCCGAAAGTGTAGTAGTTCGCCGTGGTTCCAGAGCCTGGTCTTCCAGTCGTTTCTACGTGCACTGTTGTGTCGTCTTGAAGAAGCCTTATTCTTGTGTTGTAATTGGTGCTTGAGCCCATGTAGTTTGCTGACGCTATGAGTAGGTATTCTCCGTCTGCTGGGGGCGTGAGGGATAAAACCATTTTGTCTTGCCATACGGTGCTGGCGGTGGTTGAGAGGGGTTCGCTTTCAGCATATTCAGAGCTTAAGCTTGTAATAATTAGTCTTGCGTTTCTGATTGAGGATGTGGCAGCTGTGTTGCTGGTGCAGTATTGAATTTTGATTTCGTAGTTTGTGTTTTCAGTCATGCTAATGCGTTTTAGCGCGCAGAAGGGATACCAGTCGGACGTGTCCTTGACTCTGTAAAGAAGCTCTTGGTGTGTTGACGAGTTTACGGTCAGACGCGCTTTGGTTTGGTAAGAGGTGCTTGAGCCTTGAACTTCCGCGGTGGCGATTATGAAAAAGTTGGCAGTTGCTTGGGGCGTGAAGCTTATCACAATTTTGTCTTGATAGGTAGTGCTCGCTGTTATGGAGGTGCTAAGGCTTTCTTGGTATCTGATTTCGTAGTTGGGGTAGCTGCGGAAGCTCATATAAGAAGAGTCGTCAGAAGCCAAATCAGTAACGGTTCCCGCAACGTGCTTCGTAGAACCACCTAAAACGTAGTTTTGAGGGTTGAAAGACTGGGTTTTTTCTTCTCGGAAAGACTCAAAACTGCCGTCTATGAATCTTGTGTCGGCGAAAGTGCCGCTTGTTTTGCTGCCCGCGGCGACGGTGAACTCGTTTTGCGCTGTGAACCACGAGGAACTGGTGAGCCTTGTAACGTTGGTTAGCTGCACTTTTTCTTGCATGCGTTCAATGTCAAGCTGGTTCATCTGGTAGCTCCATAAAACTACGTTGCCAACAATGACAACTATGAGAACTAGGCTTAGCATAACGACTATTACGTTGCTGACGGCTCGTTTGTCGCTTTTAAGGCGCATTGTAATAGCCTCCGACATGTGTACCTCTCGTGGTCACGATGTCAATGTAATACAGGCTGTTGGATGCCCAGACGACTGAAATGTTCAGCCACCCGTGATAGTTTGGCTCTAAATCGAAAGGTTTATTGAAAGACCGAGAAGTGTGGTTCACGTATACGACGGAAACGTGAATGGCAACTTTGCCCACGTTCCGCAAATACACGTGTATGTTGCCCGTTGAATTGCTAAACCACACGTCCTCAATAACAACTCGTTCGCTCATTGTTTCCCTAAGGTTAGCTGTAATAACGTAAGTCGCGGTTGTGGCAAGAGCCATGGCGGCAACAGCAACAACAGTTAGCAGAAGGCTGCTTAAAACAGGTGTTATGGCCCTTTTGTTGCTCCAAAACTCTTTAAGCCTTGCCATGCGCTCACCTCACAAGAAAAGTTTTAGCGCCAGATAGCCGCAGAGCATCAGAATTAAACTGTGTTTTAACCCGGCGCTTATGGTTCCTTCGCCCATCTTCCCCGCAACAAGCCCACTGAAGAACGCTTGGATGGCGGTCATGTGGAAAAACAAGCGCTGCATCTGCTCTGTAGAGACAACCGCCGAACCGAGAATGGGGAGACCTTCCACACTCACGAAAAACGAGTTGAAAAGCAGTATAACGGTGAATAGGAAAACGAAGAACGCCACGTAGATTATAGCAACGTAAGGCCTCGTTTGGGTTCGACGTTCCTTGTCAAGCATAAGCGTTGTCTGAATAAACTTGCCCATCGGATCAAAAACCTTCTCAACACGGCCACCAGAACGGCTTGCCTCAATAATCATAGGCACAGTCCTCTGCACCAATACAGTGTTAACCCGATTTCCCAAAGCAACCAAAGCCTCCTCAAAGCTTATCCCCCACGAAATCTGAGCCGTCATTTTCTTCAACTCCCGAGTAAGCGGCCCATAATCACGTTTAGAAGCTTCCTCCAAAGCCTGAGGCAACGTCATACCCGTCTCTTGAGCCTGAACGATACTTCTGAAAAGATCAGGCAAATGCTCGTCAATGGCTTTTCTCCACCTATATTCAATATAGCTGAGAACCGCGGCAGGAAAGACCCCGATCATAACTGCAAAAAAGACAAACTCGTCAAAAATTGCGGTAGTGCCAAACTTGGAAAAAGCAAAAAGAACCAAAGCCACCGCTAATAAAACTGAAACCGTCCAAGCGATTTTTTTATCTTTTTTCTCTACTTTCGGCATACCCTTCTACCACTTCGGCGTAACCGCGTCCAATATTATCAAGAACACCACAGCACCCAACGGAAGCCCAATGTAAGTAAGCAAACTAAGCAAAAGCTCAGGGCTCAGCAAACCCAAGTTTCCGCCACCCAACATAACCATAACCGCCAGCATAATCACCATAAGCAATGGCCCAGTCAAAAGAATAGCCACGTAAAACTCGGACAAAACAGACAAGGTGTCTGAAAACTTTTTCAACCCTATCCTCTTAAGCTTCATGTACTCCTTAGATTTCTCGCGAAGATAAGCAGCCGTGTTGCTTCCAGAATGGATAGTTGCGATGAAGCCTTCCAGCATCTCGCGAAACCTTTCTGAAGGAGTTCGCTTTGAAGACTCTTCAAGCGCGGAAATTATGTCCTTACCAAAAAGGCTCACGTCACGAACAACATCCTTAGCCTCCGCGGATACTGCCAACGGAACACTTAGGTTTGAAAGCGAATAAAATATCTTTTCAGGCGGAACCCCAGCGCTTGTTAGAATTGCCATATACCCAGCCGTGAAAGGCAACTCGTCTTCTAAATCCCTCTTAAGCTTATCAGCACGATAAACAGGATAACCATAAAACGCTATGATGGAAAACGCAAAAGCGAAAAGACCACTTCCAATCCCAAAAAGAACGGCAGGCAAAGTAGGAATACCAAAGAAATAGAGAATTAGAGGCACAGAAACAAATACTACAATAGATGCTAAAAAGGCAGAAAAAACGGTTAAGCTGACGTACGCTTTAAAATTAACCTTAACCTTTGCCCTCTGCAAGTTTACGTCCAGCCCAGTAAAAAGAGGCATCACGCGTCCAATTTTTTCTCCAAAAAAGCTGTAAGCCAGAGACTGAACGCTTCCTAAAGCAAAGTTTGTTTTTGGCTGCGACGGGGCTGTTTTCTTTTGTAAAAGCTTCTGGCGACTAGCCTTAATTTTGTTTATTGCTTGGGTGAATAGTGCTTTGATTTTTCTGAGCGCGCTTTTATGTTTCATCTCAGCCCCACTCTGGCTTTTTGGTAAACGCGGTTTGGGTTTGCGTAGTATTCTCTGATGACGTTGGCAACTTCGCCGTGGCGTCTGATGCCGTGTTTCACCATCCACTCTAAAACCGTTTTCCGCGCACGAAGCTCGCGGGTTATCTCTTCCATGCTTATGTCAAGTTTTTTCTGGTGCTTTTCCAGTAAAGCGCTGTATCCGCTGTATTGGAAGCTGTCGTCTTTAATGTTCCAGCGGAAAACCTCGTTGGTTTTTATTTCTCTTGTCTTGGGGTTAAGCTCCACCACTTCGTTTGTTGTTTTTGTTCTTCTAGAGGGTCTGCCTTCGATTTCGGTTCGGGTGACTACCATGATGACGTCGGTCATGGCTATCAGCGTTTTTGGTATGTTCATGGGTTCAGATGCTAGCCTGTTGATTACGGCTTCAACTGACTCGGCGTGGATGGTGCTCATGCCGAGGTGGCCTGTTGCCATGGCCTGGAAAAGCGTGTAGGCTTCTTCTCCTCGAACCTCGCCTACGATTATGTAGTCGGGTCTTTGCCGCACCGCAGCTTTCAGCAGGTCAAACAGGGTTATGTTTCCGCTTTTCCTATCTTCGTGCCCGAAGCCTGTGCGGGCAACGGATGGAATCCAGTTTTCGTGTGGAAGATTCAGTTCTTGGGTGTCTTCGACGCTTACTATTTTCATTTCTGGCTTAATGAACATGGAGAGGCAGTTTAGAAGAGTGGTTTTTCCAGCAGCCACGCCGCCGGCGACCATTATTGAGGCGCGGTTTTCAATTATGTACCACAAGTAGGCGGCCATTTCTGAGGAGAGTGTTTTGAAGGCTATTAGGTCGGAGATTGTTAGGGGGTCTACTTTGAACCTTCGTATTGTGAATGTGGAGCCTCTTCTTGTCACCTCGTTCCCATAAGTTAGCTGTACTCGGCTGCCTTCGGGGAGCGAAGCGTCGAGGATTGGAGCGGCGATGGAGATGTTTTTTCCCGCGAGGTAAGCCAGCCGTATTATGAAGGAGTCGAGTTCTGCTGCGTCTTTGAAGAGGATGTTTGTGGGTAGAGACTCGTAGAGTCTATGCCAGACGTATATGGGGATGCCGACGCCGTCGGCGGATATGTCTTCGATTAGGTGGTCTTTCATTAGTGGGTCGATTTTGCCGTAGCCTATGAAGTCGCGGAGCACGTAATACACGAGTTTGTCTGTGGCTTCGGGTTGGATTTTTATGTGGTATTTTTTGATTGTTTCTTTGGTTTTGTCTTTGAGGTATTTTTCTGCTTTTTCTTTTGTTTCTATGTCTTTTAGGTTTACGTCGAGTTCTTCCATGAGGAATTTTTTGATGGTTTGGAGCTGTTTTTCTTCTTCGGGTTGGAGGGTTGGTTCGATGATTTCGTAGCGAATTTTTTGGGTTTCTGGTTCTTTTATGATTGCGGCGTAGACGTATGGTTCTTGGATGGGGTAGACTTCTCTGAATATTGTTGGTTTTTTTCCTTCTTCTCTTATGATTATGGGCTCCGCTGGCTTTTCGAGTGCGTTTGCTGTTCTTTTTGTGGTTTTTCTGACCGTGGGTTGGCGGTCCCCCTTCTGTGGTGGCGTTTTTCAGTATATAGTGTGTAGCAAGTCTTAATAAGCGATATGCATGGCTAATCTTTAGCATCTTTAACATAAACCACGCCACAAGACACCGCAAAAACGCCCTTTAAACGCCAGTAAACACATCGGTTTTAAGGAAAACGCGGCAATAACTCGTTTACCGTCGGAATCTGCAAGTAAAGTCTAACATAAACAGCGACTGCCACGATTAAAACAGTCAAAAACAGCAAAGCTACATCTCCCCTATGCACCTTTAACACGTACAAGTTTGTACGTTTCTTGGTTGCACCCCATGCGCGTGACTCCATAGCTTCAGCCAGTTCTAGGCTTCGACGGATGGCACTGACAATGAGGGGGATCAGGATTGGGATATAGTTTCGGATTCTTTTCAGAAAGTTGCCTTTCTCAAGCTCCAAACCGCGGGCTTTTTGAGCGTCCATTATTGTTTGGGCTTCTTCAGCCAAGACGGGAACAAAGCGGACGGCCGTGGTGAACGCGAAAACAAGCTCGTATGGCATGCGTGTCTGTTCTAGGGCTAAGCCGAGGTGGTCTGGCGAGGTTGTTAGGAAGAATACTGAAAAGGATTCCACTAGAACTATGAAGCGTAGCGTCATGGCAGCCGCGTTCTCGAGGTTTCTTGCGGTGACTATGTAGCCAGCGCCTATGTAGGAAAAAATGAAGTTTGTCAAAAAGATTATTGTGGCAAGGAAGGTTGCGCCGCGCATCGAACGGAGCCACTGTCGCTTTACGCCCGCTAAAAAAACGAAGGGAATTTGCATGAAAAACAGGAAAACCAGAGGAAGAATTTCCCAGTAGAGGATGGCGACGGCGAAGATGGCGCAAACGTAGATGAATTTTATTCGAGGGTCTAGGTTGTGAATTGGCGAATATACCTTTCGAAACCTTAACCCTTCAAAGACGCTCATCTTGCTTTTTTCTCCAAAATCTTGCGCAACGTTTCGCGGGCTTCGTAAACGTCAATTATGTTTCTTGGAAACTCGAGTCCGGGCATCTGAGGGTTGAGTTCAAGGAAGATTTGGGCAACTTGAGGGGGAACTATTGAGGCTTCTGTTAGAATTTCGGGATTTGTTAAAATGTTTCTTGCTTCTCCGTCAGCAATTATTTTTCCTTCTCGCATAAGCAAGACTCGTGGGTTGCATTCTGCGACAAACTCCACGTCGTGCGTCACCATGATGACTGTTTTCTGTTGAGTGCGCAACTGTAGAATGAACTGGCGAAGTTTTTCTTTCTGCTGATAGTCTTGCCCAATTGTGGGTTCGTCAAGGATGAGCGTTTTTGGGTCCCAAGCTAAAACAGAAGCAAGAGCAACGCGTTTTCTTTCTCCACCGCTTAGCATGAAAGGTGAGCTTTCTCGGTATTGACTTAAAGCAAGGAGGTTCAACGCCCAAGTGATGCGTTTTTCGATGACTTCCGGCTCGAACCCAAAGTTTTTGAGGGCAAAGGCTATTTCTTCCTCAACAGACACGCTGAAAAGCTGGCTGTCAGGGTTTTGAAAGACAAAGCCTACGTTTCGGGCTAAGGTGGCCACGCTGGTTTTTGTTGTGTCGGTTCCGTCAACCAAGACTTGGCCTTTTGTTGGTTTCAGTAGCCCGTTAAAGTGTTTTACTAATGTTGTTTTTCCCGCGCCGTTTTGTCCCATTATTGCTACGAACTCGCCGTCTTTTATGGTGGTGGATACTCCCTTTAGTGCTTCAACCCCGCTGGGATAAGTGAAGTAGACGTCTCTTGCTTCAATCACCTTTTTTGAGAGCCTCCTTTATTAGTGCTGCAAGCTCTTCGGATGAGAGGGGGATCTTGCTGTTGAGGTTTAAGCCGTCTTTTTGCAGAATCTGGTAGAGTATGGTTGCTTTGGGGATGCCTACTCCTATCAGCCGTGTTTCTTCAGAACGAAGTATCTCCCGGGGGTCTCCGTCTTGAACCACCTTTCCTTCGTCCATCACAATAATGTGGTCGGCATATTTCGCGGTTAAGTCTAGTCTGTGCTCTACAAGCACGACGGTTATGCCTATGGTTCGGTTGAGGTTGGCAATCACCTCAAAAATCTTCTTGGCGCTTAAAGGATCAAGGAAGCTTGTTGGTTCGTCGAGAACCATGACCTCAGGCTGCATCGCCAGAACCGAGGCTATTGCTACTCGCTGCTGTTGCCCGCCGGAAAGCTCATGAGGAGGTCTTTCTCTTAGCCCGTATGTTCCCGTGAGCCTCATTGCCTCATCTACTCTCCTACGCATCTCTTCCCTAGGGACACCGAGGTTTTCAAGCCCGAAAGCCACATCCTTCTCAACGGACAACGCGAAAAGCTGATTTTCGGGGTTTTGGAAAACCATTCCGACGTGCGTGGCAAGTTCCTGTATGGGGTGGTCAGCCACGTTTAAACCTGCGACTGTTATGGTACCTTGGAGGTCTCCAGGATAGAAATGTGGGACGAGCCCGTTGAAACATCGGCACAGCGTGGTTTTTCCGCATCCGCTTGGTCCAGTTATCAGTGCAAACTCGCCTTTTTCTATGTTTATGGAGATGTCTGCGATTGAGGGTTTTTGTGAACCTGAATAGGTGTAGGTGAGGCTTTTTGTTTCGATGATTGCCATGGCTTTGTTGCCTGCCGTGTTTAAAGCGAAACTTGTTTCATTTAAGAGTAGCTACTTATTATTGGTAACGATTTTTTCTTTCAAAATCAGATAACAACGCTTAAGCGTGCTTTCCAACTCGCCCACACCATTGGCTCCTGCGGCAGTAGAATGCCCACCGCCCATCCCATGTATGTATTCGCCTAGAGGTTTTGCAATGTCTCTGCCCAAATGCACTTTAGCCTTTTCATGGAACTCGCGTGTAGCCCGTAGGCTCACTTCTATTTCTTGGTTTTTTTGGCCAGCAACAACCGCCACGTCCGCTCCTAAGTCGATTAAAGAGCGTGCGGCTGAAGCTTGATACGCGCTGACATGCGACAGCGCAATTATCCAGTCTTTTATTCTGAAAAGCTTAACTCTTCTTGAAGCTTTCAGCCTAGCGACGCGTTCTGAGAAGTCCATTGGTAAAGAGAGCAGGGGTAATGTTTCTTGAGCGTTCACGCCTGCTTCTATTAGATCTGCAATGTTTTTTAACGTGGAGGAGCTTGCTAGGACGAAATGGCGCGTGTCGAAAGCTATGCCGAGAAAAAGGGCTTTAGCCACTGTTGGGTCAGGTTTCGTGTTTGTTTGTTTGAAGAAGTTGTAGACGATTTCGCATGTGGAGGAAGATTCTTCATTGGTTATGCAAAGTGTTGCTTGCTTCATGGTTTCGGGGTGAACTGAGTGATGGTCGATAACGATGATGGGTGCTTTGTAGTTTTTTACTTTTTCTGCTAGGCTGTCAAGCTGCTGAATAGTGTTTGTGTCAAGCAAAACTATTATGTTTGAGCGGTCGATGTTAGGCTGTGTTTTGACGTCTATTGGTAGGTGTTCCAGTAAATGTTTTGAAAGCCTGCTTATTCCGTGCGCAGCGCCAATCTCAACTTCTAAAGAGGATCTCTGCTTTTTGAGAAGACTTTGAAAGGCGTATGCTGAACAGAGCGCGTCAGGGTCAGCGTTGTGGTGACAAAGCAGAACCACGTATTTAGCGTTTAGGGTGTCAATGATTTTTGTTATTTCTTCGAATGACAAGCTTGTTCCCTCAAGTATTTCTCAGCTGCTTCAAAGGCTTTTTTTACAGCTTCGTCCGCGAGTTTCTGCACGTCAATGCCTTCAGAAGCTGGCTTGAGAATTATTTCCACGTCAACCGCCAAGTTTACAGGTTTTGTGCCTTCAACTTCAGCCGCTATATTCAACGTTTCCACGTTCTTTTTAGGAACAATGGAATACACGTGTTTTCTTGCCGCTTCTTCAGCCGCGACGCATAACTGCTCAACTTGTTCGCTTGTTAGCTCTTGTATGCCAATTTCTTCCATGAGGTTTTCTTCCAGAACAGCTTAAGGCTGTGTGGAAGGCTGAACAGGGTTTAAGTCTTGCTGAAGCTTAGTCTGCACTTCCTTGATCTGAACCCGCATCCGTTCTTCCTGTTTGGTCAGAATACCCACGCGCGTGTTCAGCAGATCCTTCCGCTCGTTCAATTCGGCAAGCACTTTTTGTCTTTCCGCTTTTATCATAAGCGAACCTGTAGCCTTATAGATAACAGCGTCATCAGAAAGCTTCTCAAGCTCGCTTGAAGCTTGATTAACCTCTGCCAACTCAATCTCAACCTGCTGTTTCTGCGCCAAAACCGACTGAAGAGTCTGCTGAAGCTGCTGCAACCGCAACAACCGCTCCTGAACCTGCGGAGGAAGCTGAGAAAGTTCGTCACTCAAATTGCACCCTTCCATTCAGCACAGCAACAACACAAAGAACCATATAAACACTACCACAAAAACCTCTCTCCAGCATCGCACGTCAAATCCACTGTATAGACAAGTTGTATCAACAAAACGTATCAACAGACACTAGGGCCTCAAAAACACCTCGCACCAACAGTTTTGCAAAGCTCACACGCCTCAACTGCAATGCTGGGATCAATTTTTTTATGAATCTCGCAAAGAAAACCTTCAGCACGTACCGCGCGGCAAATCTCGCAAAACCTCAAAATGAAAACCTTCCTCGGGATGCTCTCGCGTGCCAAATCATCAGCAAAATCCTTAACCAACCCCATAATCTTCTCGTCCTCATCTAAATTCAGAGACACGCCCCTCAGTTTTCTGCAATAAAGGCTGACGGCGGGTTGGCTGACCCCAAGAATCTTCGCCACTTCAGCTTGATTCAACTTATGCTTTTCCATAAGTTCTTTGGCTAGCATGGCGCGGACTGGGGGAAGAAGGCATTTGAGTGCGATTTCGCAAGGTAGCGACATTTTATGTTGCTCCTGTGTTTATTATGGGGAAAGGCATAAATATACTTTATTACAATTGTAATAACGTTTCATGGTGAACGCACATGAACTGGAGAAACACACCTGAAATCACAAAAAACGTTTACTGGGTAGGCGCAAGAGACTGGAACCGAAAACTCTTCGACGCCCTAATCCCACTCCCAAACGGAACAACCTACAACGCCTACTTAATCATAGGAAAAAACAAAAAAGCCCTCATAGACACCGTAAACCCCGGCTTCGAAAAAGAACTTGAAGAAAAAATCAGCAAAATCACAGACCCAACAACCATCGACTACGTAATAATGAACCACGCTGAACCCGACCACGCGGGAGCCATCCCCCACGTAATGGCGCTAAACAGCAAAGCCAAGCTGGTTACAACCCAGAAAGGCGCCAAGATGGCTCAAACCTACTACAAAGTGCCGCCTGAGAGAATTATAATCGTCAAAGACAAAGACTCTATAGACCTCGGCGACAAAACTCTGCAATTTATAGAAGCGCCAATGCTCCATTGGCCAGAAACCATGTTTACCTACTTGAAAGAGGACAAAATCCTATTTCCATGCGACTTTTTTGGCACACACTTGGCTAAAGGGCTCTACGACGACGAGGTTGAAGACCTTCTTGTCTACGCTCAACGCTATTTCGGCGAAATAATGATGCCCTTTGCGGTCATGGGACAAAAAGCAATTGAAAAACTCGAAGGCTTGCAAATCAGCATTATAGCGCCAAGCCACGGACCAATCTACCGCAACCCCGAACGCGTTTTGAACGCATATAGAAAATGGACAAGGGGAGAGACCAAACAAAAAGCCATCATAGTCTACGCAACCATGTGGAACAACACAGAAAAAATGGTAAAAACAATCGCGGACACACTAGCAACAGAAGGAATCGAAATCGCGCAACACAACCTTGCCATCGCAGACATAGGCGATATAGCCAAAGACCTCGTAGACTCCAGAGCCATCGTACTAGGCGCTCCAACCGTGCTAGGAGGCGCGCACCCGCTTGCCGTCTACGCCGCTTACCTAACAAAAGCGCTTCGCCCGCCACTCAAATTTGGCGTAGTGTTAAGCTCTTACGGCTGGGGTGGTGGAGCAATAAAGCAAATCCAAGAAGTTTTGGGAGCAACAAAGATGGAAGTGGTGGGGGCAGTTGAGATAAATGGTCCACCGTCGGAAGCTGACACTGTGCAGATAGTGGAGATTGGAAAGAACCTGGCCAGAAAAATCAAAGAGGCGTCTTGATGAGCGAAATGTTGGATAAGAAAAGAGTATTGAAGGAGATAATTGCTCAGTTGCATGCTGGCCGCAGGCCAGAAGAGGTTAAAGAAAAGTTTAAGCAAGTGCTAGAAAACGTCAGTTCTGAAGACATTGCGAGGATAGAACAGGAGCTTGTACAAGAAGGCATGGCGAGAGAAGAGATACAGAGACTGTGCGATGTGCATCTGGCAGTTTTCAGAGAAAAACTTGAGAAACAAAAACTTGAAGTTCCAACTGGACACCCGCTTAACATTCTTTTAGAAGAACACAAAATCATGCTTCAACTTGCCGAAAAACTCGGCACAATTGCCAGAAAAGTGCAGTTGGCAAGCGACAAAAGCTACTTGGGCGACGAAATCCACAGGCTTGAACACATAGCAAGAGACTTCATGGACTCTGAGAAACACTATTTGAGAGAGGAAAACGTGCTTTTCCCGATACTTGAGAAGCATGGAATCACCGAGCCGCCAGCAATAATGTGGACAGAACACAACCACATAAGAGAAGAAAAAAAGAAACTAAACAACCTAGTCAAAAAGCACAACGCCACCGGATTTCACGACTTCAAAGAAGAGCTACTCCACATTGCAGAAGCATTAAACGAGATGTTGCAGAGCCACTTTTTCAAGGAAAACAACATACTCTTTCCCACCGCCATGCAGGTTGCAACAAAAGAGGAATGGGTTGCCATAAGAAAAGAGTTTGACGACATCGGCTACTGCTGCTTTACACCGCCACAGTTAATAGAAACTTCTGAGGTAACAGAAACCTTCAAGGAAGAAGCAAAGGGTGAAGCTATGCCGAAAGAAGAAATGCAATTTGAAACTGGAAAACTAACAAAAGAAGAAGTTGAAGCCATATTGGACACGTTGCCTATAGACATGTCCTTTGTAGACGCAAAAGACGAAGTCAAATATTTCAACAAGGCAGAAGAGAGAATTTTTGTCAGAACCAAAGCCGTTCTGGGCAGAAAAGTCCAGCTTTGCCACCCACAAAAAAGCATCCACATAGTTAACAAGATAATAGAAGCTTTCAAAAGCGGAAAGAAAAACGTGGCTGAATTCTGGATTACGCTTAACGAGCAGCTGATTCATATTAGATACTTTGCCATAAGAAACAAAGAAGGCAAATACTTAGGAACCTTGGAGGTCACGCAGAACCTTACTGAACTAAAGAAAATTGAAGGAGAAAAAAGACTGCTGGACTGGGAAAGCTAGCGTCTTCCAAACCTTTTTCCACGTGTAGCCATCGCGAAATCACGTATATTTGTAGGGCGAAGCTATTTCTTATGATGCCAACTTCCATTATTGCCTAAAAGAAACTTGAAATAGCTTACTAAACGGGCAATAATGTTGATTATTCTCAGAACCGAGTAAAACGGCGTGTACAATATTAGGTCGCGGTAATTATGCTTGTCATAGGCAAACTTTAAGGCTATAGATTGGTTAACGGCGCCAATCAACAAACTGTAAGGAACAAAGACAAGCAAGCTGACAGAAAAGAAAACGCGATCAGGAGAAAACCAGAAAAGAAGCGGAAACGTGAACATTGCAGCTAGATCAACAAATGCTCCGCCATACTCGAATATGTAGCAATACCACAATAACAGTGTCAACCAAGATTTCTTGAGAAAGAGGCCTCTGTGAATTTTCAAAGTGTTGTGGAGCCACCCGCTAAACCATCTAAGCCGCTGGTGCCAGAGAACATTGAAAGATACTGGAGCGATTGTTATGCTTGCAGCATCTTTTGCGTAGCCAACTTTGGCTCCCCTCTTGTGCATTTCCAAGGTTATCTCAAGGTCTTCAGTCACAGAACGTATGCTTACGTCGTTAAGGATACCGCGCAATGTTTCAGCATCGTAAAGCCCGATGGTGCCAGAAACCACCAGCACATTGTTGCCCAAAGCTTGAGCATGTCTGATCACGCCTAAACCTTGGCTGTACTCAAGTTGCTGCAAAACCACATATGGGTTTAGCTCAGAATCGCCGTCAGAAGGGTGCACATAACCTGTTACCGCTTTCTTCCCATTGGAAAGCATATAATCAACAAGCTTCGTAAGCGTGTCAGGCAACCACCACGAATCAGCGTCAACAATAGCGATTATGCTGCCTAAAGCGTTGTTCACGCCTGTTTTGATTGCTTCAACCTTACCAAGGTTCGCGCAGTGCCTAACTACCCGACCACGAACGTGAGGATGCATTTTGCGATGTGTGCTTAGCGTTGCCCAAGCAAACTCGTAAGTGTAGTCCGTGCTACCGTCATCCACAACTATTATCTCAACTAAACCTGAATATTTCTCTGAACACTTGAATAAGCTGGTTATGCAACGAGAGACGTTCTTTTCTTCGTTATATGCTGGCACGATGAGAGAAACCATTGGGTAGAACACTTGCTTTGCCGTGTCATGCTTTTTTCTCGCGATTAGCGCGGCAATCGCCCATATACCCGCGATTCCAATAGCCAGAAAAGTGTACCAAGTGTAGAAGAAGCGAATTGCCCAGTACCAAAGCCAGTTAGCTGACTCGTATGATAGAGAATAGTTGAAGACTACTGTTACAAGCCATTCAACGAAAAGTGGAAAATAGTACCATGATAAGAAAGCCAGAATCAGAGGTATGCAGAATGCTAAGTAAGCAAGCTTGGAACTCTTGATGGGCGCAAGCTTCATGAACAAACCTGTCCTTGTGTTCTGGTTAGGCAAGCCTTCTCCTTTCTACTTGGAAAATGAATGGTTTAGAAGATAAAGCAAATATTCTCATAAAGGTAATATTCTTGAACTCAAAAGAGAGGCACCATGCAAGATTTATCAAAATACTACACGTTGCTGAAAGACCCGACACGCAGAAAGATAATTGAAATTCTTGGTACCCAAGAAAAGATAGGGTTTAAGGAGCTACGCCAGATTTTAGGCGTGGGAGTCGGCACCGTTTATTACCATTTGGACATGCTATCAGATTTTTTGGTACAGGACAAGCAACGGAAGTATAGGCTCAATGAACGTGGGCAAATGCTCTATAAGAGCTTGAAAGAGGGAGCTGTCCCTGCAACCTTGGAACTTAGCGAAACATTTAGCCATCGGCTAGGCAGATGGATTTTTCTTTCACCTGTTTTTGCAAAAACTGTTAAACCATGGAGAGCTTTGCCTATTGCGGTTCTTGTTCTTGCTTTGGGTGCTGTGGGCGCAGCGTTTGCTGGTTTGGATTCAGCATTGTTCTTCTATTTTCCATACTCAATTTACGATTTTTCCGAAATTGCTTTGCTTTACGTTTTTAACTGGATAGGCTTGTTCCTTTTTGTGGAACTCCTGAGTTACTTTCTGTATAAGCGAGTTGGGAATGACCTTCAACTTTTCGCTTGCATAGGGTTGGCATCGCTGCCTTTCGCCATTTTCCCTTATGTGTACATGGCAGTGCCATCACTTTTGCCAATTTTGCGCTTAGCTGATTTAGACATGGTAAGGCAGTATGCCCTAATAGTTCTACAAGCATGGGGTCTTCTTTTGACCTCGGCAGCGTTATGCTTTGGCAAGGGTTTGCGGCTGGACAAAGCCATAGTTATTACGCTTACCGCGATATACTTTAACATTGCAGCATTGTTCCTTCTAGGACGCTTTTCATAGAAACTAAAGAGTTAAAAGCATCTTGCTAAATCAAAAAGGCTTATACGAGTAAATGGGGGGAGAAAGGCACTGGGCAAGCTAAAAGATTTAGATTACAAGCTATTTTGGGAGCTAATCAAAGATAGCCGAAGAAGCGACAGACAACTCGCGAAAAATCTGAAAAGCTCTCAACCTACGATAACAAGAAAGAGAATAAGATTGGAAAAGGAAATTATTGAAGGGTACACTGCCGTACCAAAATGGAACAAGATTGGCTTCGAGCTTGTGGCTTTCACTTTTGTAAAAAGCCGAACTAGGTATGGAAAAGACAAGGAAAGGCAGAAAGCTCTTCAAGCTACAAAAGAGTGGTTCATGAGCCAGCCAAACGTGATTCTAGCCATTAGCGGACAGGGAATGGGCTGGGACGGAGTAAGCATATCGATGCACAAAAACTACTCGGACTATATGAATTTTCTGCGGAGACATGACATGGCTCTTTCAGATTACATCAAAGAAAGCCAGAGTTTCATAGCAGACATAAACCCGGGACTTATTATGAAAGACTTTCATTTCAAGTATTTGGCTGAGACAAACGCGAAAGACGAGAAACAATAAGTTCTAGATTTCTAGAACTTTAGAAGTGGAATATTCGAGTTTTATCGAAGCGATTTTCTTAATAGCCAGTTTTCCATAGTTATTTTCGGTGGAAAAGCGTGAAAAAGACGAAAAATTCGTTAATAACGGCATCCTTGGCGTTTCTACTGCTTTCAATAACCATGCCAACTTTGCTTGCATCCAACGCAAATGCAGAAAACAGCCAATCTGGAGAAGTAATCTGCGAGCCATACAGAAACGGGATGTGGTACAAGATCCAAACGGACTTGATCACCATACTGTTTCCAGCAGGCGGAAAGAAGCCTATGTTTCTATGGTGGTACGCAAACGACACAGACAACATATACGTCGTAAAGTACAAGGGCTTAATCGAGTATTTGACGCTGGACTACGCCTACTACACGCAGAAGTGGGAAGCAGACGGCCTTACGCTGCAGGAACGGTTAATGGCAAAGTACGCCGCGGGTCACCAGCACCGAACTATGATAGAAAACCGAATCCGCTACCACATCGGCCTTGCAATGCTCGGCTTGCATCCAGCCTATTTGCCTTTCAGCGCGTGCAAATGGAAACTTTCGGGCCCAACAAACGTGTCTAGGCCTGACGGAGTATGGTACTTGTCTTTCAACTTTACGCTCGAAGACGCACCAGCAAAGTTTGCTTTTGCAGAAAACAATGTAGTGATTCGTTGCAGGTTTTACGGTACTGACGCTGTTGAAGACGTTTATGGGCTGTATAATTACACTGTGAAGGCTGGTGAACTCAAAATGGACTTTGTTGTGGGCGGCTGGGTTTGGAACATAGACAAGCTCGATGCACTTTTTAGCGATCTAGAAAAAAACTACGGCATAACCGCTCCGAAACTGCGTTCAGGTTTGGCTTTGTGGATAGACCTCGCTTCAATAAACATAACGGATATCCCAGTTGCCGAGCAAGACTTGAATTTGACAGCTCAAACAGTACCAGAGAAAAGTTCAGACGACATCTTAGAACCTGTTGAAGCTAGCTCGGGCACTTCAGACATGATTGCGGAGGGCAGAAGGCTTCGAATTCAGAACAGACTTGCGAATGAGGCAGAGGCTTTGGGCTGGCGCAACCGCTTGCGAAACCGTTTCAGGCTGCAGTTTGCAAAGGGTAGTCAAACTTTGGCGGGCTTCTTTGACTTCGTTGATGTCGCAACAGTCATAAACTCGACTAGTGGAGAAAAAACTGTGGTTAACGTTACTGCTGCTTACAAGCCTGCTGGAAACCACATGCGCCTGTTTTTGGGCTATCCCTATTTTGGAGATAGCACACTTGAGCATGATCCTTCCATAGGCGTTGAAAACGTCTCTCTTTGGTTGCCAGTAGGGCTACTGCTGGTTCTGCTGGGAGTCACTGCCATTGTTGCTGTGGCCGTTGCCGCTGTTAAGCTGCGCAAGAAAACAGTTAACATCGTTGGCGTTCGATGATATTCGCTTCCTTCCTTTTTCCTTTTTTTGTTGTTGTGTTTTGTGGAAATAAAAGCTTATATTATATCTTGCTATATGATATGTGAGGTTTTAAGCTAATGAAAGTTGAAGAAAAAAACGAGAAAATCCGCCAACAGGTCATAATAGCCATGCTTGAAGAGTTCCCAACGCTGAAGGAGAAGATAAGAGAATATCTGGACAACCAAAACAAGAAATAACAATTCTGACTTTTTAGGCAGCTTGTCTGTTAAAAAACCCGATTTCGCTGCAGGGCTGCAACCAAGTTGGAGGCTTAAATCTTTTTAAGAAGGTGTGGAGGAGGCACTTTCACGTTGTTTTTGCCGTTTGTTAAGCCTTCATTTGTTCGGAGAAGCTGATTTATTTCGTGGTAGCGTTGTAGAAAGTTTAGTCCTTTTTCAGTGGCCCTATAGACTTCTTTTCCGTTTGTTTCGGTTTTTTCAAGAAGTCCTATTTTTAGCATGAAGTCAAGGTAGTCGTTGAGTTGGGCGAAGCTAAGGTTGGCTCGGTACATGACTTGGGTTTTGAGGGTGCCTTCCTTGGCGATTTCAAGGATTTCAGCGATTATGAAAAGTTTGTCTCTTCGCTTTGACGAGGTTGCTGGGTTTTGTGGATTCATTTTCTATATTCCTCTTTTAGAAGTGTTTTCTATAATTGAAACCTCATCGGCGCGTTTTAAGCGGTGTTTCGCGAAGGCAAATATGTCGAGAAACAAAATATCCGCTGGAAAATTCGCATTAAAATGATGGAAAGGTTTTATTTGTCTATGGTTGGAATATGGTTGTTTTGGTGAAAAAGGCGTGCTTGTTGGTGTGATGTCAGATACGCATGATAATTTGCCAATGGTTGATAAGGCGGTTGAGAAGTTTAACAGTTTGAGCGTTGAGCTTGTGCTTCACGCAGGAGACTATGTTGCGCCTTTTGTTGTTCCGCGGTTTATGAAGTTGAAGGCAAGGCTTGTTGGAGTTTTCGGAAACAACGATGGCGAAAGAGAGTTTTTAAAGAAAAAGTTCAGCGAAAATCCGAAGCTGGAAATCAGAGGCGAGTTTGCCAACTTGACGGTTAACGGCTTGAGGATGGTTTTGTTGCATGGAAGCAACAGCGAGCTTTTGGAGGCTTTAGTTGACAGCGGGTTCTTTGACGTTGTAGTCTACGGGCATTCGCACAATGCTGAAGTTTATCGCAAGGGAAAAACGCTTGTTGTGAATCCAGGCGAGGTTTGCGGTTATCTGACTGGAAAATCGACGATTGCGGTGTTGGACACTGCTAAGCGTGAAGCCAGCATCGTTGAGCTTTGACTGTGCGAAGGTTTTAGGCCCCCTCTTTTGTTGTTGATACAGTTTGTCTATACAAGTTGTCAGTACAGTAGTTTTTTTGCGTGTGAGGTAAGTATATATGTGCTGTTGTTGATGTTTGGTTGGTGTTTAAGTGTGAAAGCAAAATTCACATACGTTGGGATTAGAGTGACCGACCTTGAGAAGTCTATTGCGTTTTACACGAAACTTCTTGGTATGAAAGTCATAAACAGGGGCAGAATCGAGCAAACCAAGGGCGAGACCGTGGCTTTGCAAGGCGAAGAAGGCGGATCTGTTCTTGAACTAAACTATTATGAGAAGAACAGCCCGTACAACACGAAATATGTTGCGGGTGAAGGACTCGACCATTTAGCTTTCAAGGTTGAAAATCTTGAAGAAGCTTTGAAAGAAGCGAGCAAGGCTGGGCATCCGCCTGTACTGAAAATGGAAAGCCCAGAAGGCAAGTGGGCCTACATCGAAGACCCAGACGGAAACTGGATAGAACTCTTCTGAAAAACAAGTTTCGAGTTCTTTCGTTACCTTCGTATAAGAAACATAAAGAAAGCGGTCTGCACAAGCATTCTACCTATATGACTCTGCGTTCGGCCTTGGCGTAAACGGCGCAGCCTCATATTTCAACGCACTTGCTGCTATTGTACGGCTTTCTCTTGGCGTTGGCAACCTCGAAAAGCCTAGCCAGTTCTCTGTCGCTTGCCCCGTTCCGCATAGGCGTAAGAAAATCAACAAGGTCATCGTTTCTCATCAAGCATGTCTTCAGCTTCCCATCACTGGTCACCCGCATACGCGTGCAACCAGCACAAAACTCAGCATTCTCTGAAGGCCGTATAACCTCAACCTGCACGCTGGGCAAGTAGTAAACCCGCCTGTTCTGCATGAAACGCCTAGTTTCAACTTTCAAGGCTTTCTGGCTCAGCAGAACCTCATAACCATCCAATGCCTTATGGTTCGCAATATAATACGGCCATGAGACGTTAACAGGCTCAAGCTCAATCAACTGCAGAACCGCGCCGGCTTCACGCGCAAAACTAATCATCTCGCCAAAATCCTCTTCGTTAACGCACTTTAAAACCAGCATGTTAAGTTTAACAGGAGAAAAGCCAGCGTCCACCGCGGCCTTAACTCCTTCAAGCACGTCTTGCAATTTGCCTCCTGTAAGCTTGTTGTAAAGCTCCGCGCTCAACGTCGGAAGGCTGATGTTCACGCGTTGCAGACCCGCGGCGCGCAGACCTTGAGCCAAAGAGCAGAGCAAAACGCCGTTTGTCGTCATCGAAAGGTCTCTTAAGCCGTCTATTGACGCGATTCCCTTAACGATTTCAAGAATGTCTTTGCGGACAAGAGGCTCCCCACCTGTCAATTTGATTTTAGAAACCCCAAGTTCCACCGCAATCCTTGCAATGCGCACAACCTCGTCAACCGACATAGTCGCAGAAGACTCCTCACCGTTCTCTTCTCCCTCCATGTGGCAATACTCGCAGCGCAGATTGCAATGTCTAGTCAAGGCTATGCGCAAGTTGAGAAGCGGACGACCGTAACCGTCAACAAGAACCATCGTTATTCCCGAGCATGCTTAACGATGTGACCCGCTTCGGGCAATATAAGCTTTTCAAAACACAACCTAACAGCGTCAGGAGAACCTGGAACGCAGAAAAAGGCTTTTCCCTTAGCAACGCCTGCCATGGCCCGCGAAAGGACGGCGGCAGAGCCAATTTCATCATAGCTTAAGCGTCTGAAAATTTCGCCAAATCCTGGAAGAACCTTTTCCATGAAGGGCGTAACCGTCTCGATGGTCAAGTCTCGTCGGGCAACGCCTGTGCCTCCACAGAAAACAACCGCGTCAACATCAGGCGAAAACAGCATGTCCTGCATGGCCTCTTCTATCATGCCTTTGCTGTCAGAAATTAGCCTGCGAACGGTGACCGTGTACCCTGCCGCTTTAAGCATTTTCTCAATCTGGTCTCCTGAAAGGTCTTCCACAGCTTCATTGTTTTTTTGCTGTTCAAAACGTGAAGTGCTAACGGTGTAAACGGCAAAACTCAGTTTTTCAGGGGCCTCAGCCTTGTGCTTCTTTGTGCTTCTGCTCATTTTCATGCGTCCCTCTTGATTTTCTGAACCACATGGATGTTCTGGATGGATGTGGTCGGGTACTGTCCCTGCTTGTCTTTTTCATATTGTTTAGTCATGTCCCAAATCGTTAAAAGTGCGGTGGAGACGGCGGTCAGCGCTTCCATTTCGACTCCTGTCTGAGCTTTTGTTTTGATTGTGGCGGTGACTTCAACTGCAGAGTCATCTAAAATTCGCGTTTCAACTTCAACGTTTGTCAGCGGCAGAGGGTGACAGAGTGGAATTAAGCTGCTTGTCTCTTTTGCTCCGTGAACCGCTGCAATCTTTGCGGTGTAAAGAGGGTCGCCTTTGGCGATTTTTCCTTCTTTTATCAAACGTATCGTCTCGGCTTTTAGCCTGATTGTCCCTTTTGCAGTTGCTTCTCGAAAAACTACGCGCTTTTCAGAGATGTCAACCATCGCCATAGCAATCACCATGCAAGCCTTGCTTAAGGCGTAACTGCCTCTTTTCTGTTGCGTTTCCTAACATTCTTTTTCCCAAGACTCCAAGAGAATTTTAAGCGCCCGCGTTCGGGGCGATTGCTCATTTAATCTGTAAAGCCTAATTCTCCCAAACGTCTTTTGCTTGACAAGCTGCTCTTCCTCCAGCACCTTCAGATGGCTGCTCGTGGTCTCGTAGTTGGCTCCAAGCCTCCGAGTGATTTCGGAAACGTTAAGCTCTCCAACCTCCGCAAGCATCCTCAAAATCTTCATCCGTAACTTGGAGGAAAAAACCTCTTCAATCTTCACTCAGCTAACCAGCCTCCTTCCCAAGCAAAGCTAAAAGCGCCTTTTCTAGTTCGTACGCAGAAACCCGCTGTAGACAAACCAGCGTGGACCTACCGCGCGTGTCTGAAGAAGAAACCTTTGTTTCAACAATTTGGGCACTCGATAAACGCTTCAAGTACTTCCACAACTGAGTATGACTAACGGGCTTAACGCCGAACTCTTCACAAACCACAGCGTAAGCCTGCTCGGCTTCCGAAAGAGAACAAAAAGCTTTTGCCTCATGCTTGAAAAGTCTTGCAATGCCAAGCAAAAAGAGTTTTTCATGCAAACCCAAAGATGCCAGTTCGCTTTTCCGCATTGTGGACGCTACGCTTGAGACTGCTTTCCGAACGCATTCAGGCGTGACCATGTCCAATCCTTCGGCGCTCGCGTACTTGCCAGCTCGCCACAATAATTCGATGCCGAAACGCGCGTTGCCATTCTCGGAAACTGCAAGTTCAGCAATCATGCTTACAGTGTCTTCAGGCACCGAAGCGGGTCTAAAAGCCAGTTCAACACGGTCGTTTAGTATGTCTACAAGCTGTTGTTTTGAGTATTTCTCAAGGTTAATCACGTTTGACTGCAAAGTGCTTCTGCTACTAGCATCCAGCTTATTCAGCGTGGCTAAGCTTCGCATGATGCATAACAGTGAAAGCCTCTGCGGTTTGTTCTGTCTTGCCTCTTGCACGCGCGTCAGCTTATAAACAGCCTCATAGCCTTCTCTCTCAATCAGACTGTCAAACTCGTCTAAAGCCAAAATCAAATGAGCCTCCTCCTCATCAAGCATCTGCACCAGCGCCCAAAGAAGCTCTTCAGCCGAGTATCCCCGCTTCGGAAAGCTAGGATGAAACGCAGACACTGCGTGCTGTAGAGAAAGGAAAAAGTTTCCGCCATACTCACGACAGTTAACGTGAACGTAACGAACGTTCAACGGGCGCTTGCCTGCTTCATGTGTTATGTCTGCTCCGAACCGCTGAGCAAGCACAGTTTTGCCCGTGCCAACATCGCCTACAACCAGCACCCTCTGAGACATCTTCTCTGGAAAACGCAGCAAAAAACTGAAAAACTCTGTGAGAAGCCGCAGTTCCTTGTCTCGATGCGGAAGCCTATGCGGGACATAGCTTATGTCCAGCTTCGACTCATCCAAGAACAGGCTTCTGTACGTTGACATGGGGCTTAAACTCCAAAGAGGCTTAGGTAAGACGCTGTTACTCTCTTCTACAAGTTAGCCATTAAGCTTTCCGAAGAACACAAAATCAAAAGACTAATAAGTATAGCTATTCTTTTTATTTGCAAAATGATTCCAAAATATTTCTTCTTAACAAAAGGCGTCGGAAAACACAAGGAACAACTGCAGTCTTTCGAATTAGCACTCCGAGACGCAAAAATCCAGCACCTAAACCTCGTCAACGTCTCAAGCATTATTCCACCAGGCTGCCAACTCATCACGCGCGAACGCGGACTGGAAATGCTGAAACCCGGACAAATAACCTACCTAGTCTTAGCCAGAAACTCCACCAACGAGCCACACAGGCTAGTCGCGTCCTCAATAGGCGTCGCCATCCCCTCGGGAAAAAATAACTACGGCTACCTATCGGAACACCACTCGTTCGGACAGCCAGATGACAAAGCAGGAGACTATGCTGAAGACTTGGCCGCGTCTATGCTGGCCACGACCATGGGCATACGCTTCGACCCCGAAAGCGCCTGGCGCGAAAAAGAACAACTGTTTAAGGCCAGCGGCATGATAATCCGAACCCGAAACGTAACCCAGTCAGCCACGGGAGACAAGGACGGACTCTGGACCACAACGATAGCTGCAGCCGTTTTTGTTCCAGGCCAAGCCAAGCAGAGAGAACGGAAAAAAGAAACAAGACGACACAGATAATAAAACTCGACCAAACACCATCCTTTTTCTTTAACGCCTTACAAACGCCCTAAAGCCAAAAAACTAACCTTTTTATGCCAAAACAGTAATAGGCAGTTGCCCCTAAAATCCTCAGTTGCAGGTGAAAGTTGATTGCCAAAATTGCAGCCGCCGATGATAATAGTTAATTTCAAAGCATATCTCGAAGCCACTGGAAGCCGCGCAGTCGCGCTGGCGAAAGAGGCAGAAAAGGTAACGCGCGAAACAGGAATATCCACAGCCGTAGCCCCACAATACGCGGACATCGCAGCAGTAGCAAAAGCCGTGGAAATCCCAGTTTTTGCGCAGCACATCGACCCAGTCAAGCCAGGCGGTTTCACGGGACACGTGCTGGCAGAGTCGGTGAAAGAAGCGGGAGCAGATGGGACATTGATAAACCATTCTGAGAGACAACTGAAGCTGGCTGACATCGACGAAGCAATCAGAATCGCGAAGGAAAAGAGGCTGTTTTCATGCGTCTGCGCGAACAACCCAAACATAAGCAAAGCAGTGGCCGCCCTTCAGCCCGACATAATGGCCGTAGAGCCTCCGGAACTTATAGGCACGGGCATACCAGTTTCCAAAGCGAAGCCAGAAGTGGTCAGCGACACTGTTAAGCTTGTCAGAGAAATTAACTCGAAAGTCACAATTCTCTGCGGCGCAGGAATCAGCCACGGCGAAGACGTTGTCGCAGCGTTAAAACTGGGAACGCAAGGGGTGCTGGTGGCAAGCGGCATAGTTAAAGCGAAAAACCCATATAAGGTCATGCGTGAATTTGCAGAAGCCGCAAAAAAGAGAGTTTGAGAAACCTTGAAAGTAGAGCCCGAATGTGCCGCGTGCATACTAAGCCGCGCTTCAGCCGAAGCCGCAGAAGCCACGATGAACCCTGCACTGCGGTTCAGAGCGGTTCAAGAGGTTTTACGCTTTCTCCACAAAGAGTTTAGACCGACCGCTGTGGCGGCTGACTTGGGCACGCAGAGAGACCGAATAATAAAGCGTGTAACGGGCAACAGCGACCCCTACAAGAGAAATAAGCGCATAAGCAACGAAAAAGCCGCTAAACTGCTGCCTTACGCGAGAAAAATCGTGGAAGAAGGCTACACTCAGCAGGAACGGTTCAAAAAAGCGTGTTTATGCGCGATAGTAGGCAACATAATGGAGTTTGACATACCAGGCCACAAATTCACGTTTAAAGGCTTGCAGAAGAGCTTTCGGGACGCAAAGAAAGATTTGGTGATAGATGACACCATAAGCATCTTTGAACTAGTAAAAAATGCACGTACTATTTTGTACCTAACAGACAATGCGGGCGAAATAGTTTTTGACACGTTGCTTGTTGAGCAGCTGAAAGACGTAGGCGCAAAAGTCACGGTTGCCGTTAAAGGGAGCCCCGTGATAAATGACGCGACTATGGAAGATGCGGAGGCTTCGGGAATAAGCAAAATTGCAGACAGAGTGGTGACCACGGGAACTGACGCGGTTGGGCTTGCCGCCAAAGAGGTTTCAGCCGAATTCATGAACGCATACGAGTCTGCAGATTTGGTTTTTGCTAAGGGCATGGGTTACGCGGAGACTTTGACAGAACACAAATTAAAGAAGCCTCACGTGCTGCTTCTTAGAACCAAATGTAACCCTGTCGCCAACTATTTTGGCGTGGCAAGGGAGAAGAACATTGCAAAGTTGATGCGGTAGATGAAGGTACCCATCATTAACCTTAGTAGAGAAGTGCTCTGCTGCTTTGAAGACTCGATAAGAAGAGAATGGATTATAACAAACGGTCTCGGCGGCTACGCGTCTTCCACCGTACTGGGCATAAATACCAGAAAATATCATGGACTGCTGGTTGCAGCTTTTCACCCGCCTGCCGACCGAAGAGTGTGCCTCGAAAAGCTTGACGAGGAAGTGGAAATAAAAAGCAACATCTATCCGCTTGGAGCAAACGACTACCAAAACGACATCTTCCCAAAAGGACATCAGTTTCTAACAGAAGTGACAGTTTCGCCTTTCCCAAGATACGTTTACACGGTGCAGAATGTGGAGATAGAAAAAACAGTTTTCATGCCGCGCGAAAAAAACGCGGTTGTAACGCTTTACAAAGTTCAGAACAAAAACAATTTAAACATTCGTATGCGGGTTTTCCCTCTCGTAAACTGGAGGCACTTCCACTCGGTCACGAGCAGATGGAAAATCTCAGCTGAACCAATCCAGCAAAGCGAAAAAAACGAAACGCGCATAACTTTAAGCGAACCCAAATTCGCCTTGATATTAAGAATTATTGACGGTAAATACTGTCAGGAAGGAAAATGGGTTGAAAAAATATACTATCGAGAAGAAGCCAGACGCGGCGAAAGCTGCTTAGATGATGCTTACCAACCAGGATTCTTCGAAGTCGCAGTAGAAGCAAATAGAAAGGAAGCCTTCGCTGTAGCCGCAGCCGCCCACGAAAACCAAGAAACTGCTCAAAACACCATCGACACGATGCCGGCCAACATCTATGACATGGAAGGCTTATACGAAAAAGAGATGGCGCGACACGAAAACTTCCTCACGCACTTTTACGAAACACACAGCAAATTAAACGCCTCCCCGTGGCTAAGCCTAATTGCCATCGCCACTGACATGTTTATCGTCAAAGCCAAAAACCCAGAATACAACTCGGTAATTGCGGGCTACCATTGGTTTGAAAGCTGGGGCAGAGACGCCTTCATATCACTGCCGGGACTTGCGCTAGTTACGGGAAAATTCGAAAACGCAAGAAAAATCTTTCTCAATTTCAAAAACCATTATAAAGCGGGATTGATCCCAAACATTATAGCAGATTCAGCTCAAGAAACCCTAATATACAATTCTGTTGATGCAACCCTATGGTTTTTGCATGCACTACTCCAATATCTGAAGTACACAGGTGACTATAAGTTTGTGCAAGACCACTTGTGGAATACACTAAAAGACATCGTTGATAGCCACATGAAAGGAACAGACTTCAACATCCATGTAGACAGCGATGGACTTCTCTCCCATGGACCACAACTAACGTGGATGGACACAGTTGTAGATGACAAACCAGTTACTCCAAGAAGCGGAAAAGCTGTTGAAATTCAAGCATTGTGGTTTAACAGTTTAAAGATAATGGAGTTGCTTGCAAAGAAATTCAAGGAAGCAGGAAAAGCTGAAGAATATGCGCGCATGGCAGAAAAAGCCAAAAAAAGCTTTACAGAGAACTTCTGGAATGAAGAAAAAAACTGCCTTTATGATGCAGTGAGTGAAAACGAAAAAGACAGCACCTT